>NZ_JBEXWT010000006.1:0-161218 GCF_040629945.1 Kitasatospora sp. NPDC005856
TGCGGGCCGCCGCCGTGGCCCTGGCCGCCTGCCTGGCGCTGAGCACCGGCGCCACCCTGGAGGCGACCGCCGACCTGCACCACACCGTGGAGGCGGCCCAGCAGGGCACCGGCGCGCAGCGCTGACCCGTACCCCGCCCGGCACCGGTGCCGGCGCGCCCCCGCCGGGCGCGGCCCGGCCCCGGGACACGGCCCGGTGCCGAGCCGCCTTCCGTCCCACGTTCCGACCGCCCGGTATGCCGACTTGCCGGACCCCATCCCCTGCGGCCCACCGCAGCCGTACGCTTTCGTCAGCGCGTCGGCCCCGACGCGTCCTCGAACGGCGGCGAGGAGCGAAACGAGTGCGGCAGACCGGACGGCAGTCCCGACGACCAGAGCGCCGCACCCCGCCGACCGCGACGGAACTGGCCAAAGTCCACGACCGCGCCCTCGCCGACGCCGCCGCCCGGGAACTGGCCGTCCCCGCCCGCGCCGAGGAGGCCACGGGCCCCCGCCTGTTCGAACCCCGGCCCGAGATCGGCGACTCCTGGGCCCGGTTGCGCCGGCTCGGCCTCGACCCCGACACCGGCGCCGCCGCCGTCCTGCTGGGCCCCGGCGAGATCGAACAGCGACGCCGCACCAGCGGGCTCGACGCCGTCCTGCCGGTGCTGCGCGAGACCCTCATGGAGGCGGGCGGCACGGCCCCGCTGCTGCTGGCCGTCGCCGACGCCGAAGGCCACGTGCTCTGGCAGGAGGGCGAACGCGGCCTGCGCCGCAGCGCCGACCGGATCGGCTTCATCACCGGCGCCCGCTGGATCGAGGAGAGCGTCGGCACCAACGGCATCGCGGTCGCGCTGCGCGCCCGGCGCCCGATGCACGTCCACTCCGCCGAGCACTACCTGCGCAGCCACCACTCCTGGACCTGCGTGGCCGCGCCGGTGCGCGACCCCGGCACCGGACAGCTGGTCGGCGCCATCAACCTGAGCGGCCCGGCGCACACCATCCGCCCCTACCTGCTCCAGCTCACCGCGACCGCCGCCCGGCTCGCCGAGACCGAGCTGCGCGCCCACCGGCTGGAGGCGCTGCACCAGCTGCGCACCCTGGCCGCCCCGCTGCTCGCCCGGGTCGGCGGCCCGGCGCTGGTGGTGGACGCCGCCGGCTGGACCGCCGCCGCGGCCGGGCTGCCGCCGCCCAGCCGGCTGCGGGTGCCCAGCCAGGGCTGGACCCCGGCCGCCGTGCACTGGGTGCCGGGCCTCGGCGAGTGCGTGCTGGAGCCGCTCGCCGACGGCTGGCTGGTGCGACCGGTCCGGTCGCCCGAGGAGGACGGCGCCGGCACGGTGACCGCCGAGCAGGCCGAGGGCGCCCATCTCCGGCTGGACCTGCGCCGCCCGGACCGCCCCGAGCTGTCCGTCCGGGGCGCGGCCGACAGCTGGTCGCACCCGCTCAGCCCGCGCCACGCCGAACTGGTGCTCCTGCTCGCCACCGGACGCGAGGGCAGCACGGCCGCCCAGCTCGCCGAGGCGCTGTTCGGCGACGCCGGCCGGACGGTGACGGTGCGCGCCGAGCTCTCGCGGCTGCGCCGCTACCTGGGCGGGCTGCTGGCCCACCGCCCCTACCGGATCGCCGAGTCGGTACTGGTCACGGTGGACGGGCCGGACGACCCGTACGACCTGCTGCCCGCCTCCTCGGCCCCGGCCGTACGGCGGCTGCGGGCCGCGCTGGCCGCGGGGACGGCCCGGCTGCCCGGTGCGCCGCCCCTCCCGCCGCCGCGCTCCCCCGCGCCGACGGAGCGGCACTGAGCGCGCGGCACTGAGCGCGCGGCGCTGACGCCGCGTCCTCGGCCGGCCGGAGCGCCGACGCCCCGCCGTCAGCCGTTCGCGAGCAGCGCGGCCAGCTCGGCGTCGGTGGGGCCGCAGCGCCGCTCCTGGTGCTCGGAGACCAGCGCGTAGGTGCGGTCCAGCCAGGCCTGCACCCGGGGCTTGGAGGCCTCCAGCAGTGCGCTGCCGTGCGGGGACTCGAGCGCCAGGTGCAGCGTCGAGCCGTGGCACGGGCAGTACGCCGGCCACAGTTTGACGTCGCCCTGGCCGCTCAGCGTGCGCAGGCCGTCGCGCAGCAGTTCGCGCGAGAACACCCAGTCGGCCTCGTCCGGCCGCCCCAGGTGGAAGGTCAGCAGCACCTCGTACGGGCGCGCGGTGACGAACCGGAAGCGGGTGCGCACCTCGCCGACCACCTCCTCGCCCAGCGAGATCCGCAGCATCAGCACCTCCTCCACCGCCGCCGGAGCGGCGGTGGAGCCGTCCCCATCGCCGCCCGTGGGGGTGGCGGCGAGGGGTGCACTGGAGGCTGCGGACAGCGGGTCGGGCGGCATGACGGTCTCTCCGGGACGGCGTGGGATGCCCTCAGCCTGCGTCACGCCCGGCGCACCGGGCAAGGGTTGCAAGGGGGTTGCAATGCCTCCCGTCCGGGGCCGCCACCCTCCGCCGCGCTTGTCAGACGATCCGTCAACTTCCGTCTGCCGAAGGGCCATCGGTGAAATGGACGAGGACCGACCGGGATGCGGCCACCCACTGGTACGCTCTCCCCTCTCCCCGGGCGGGCCCGCGCGGGACCGGTCCCCGGCGGCCGGAGCCGGACCGGGCGGCGACGCGTGGGAGAATACGGCGGACGCGACGGCGGCTTCGGGGAGGAGGGGTCCGGTGGCTGTGCGCGAGGACACCCCGCGGGACGTGCGGCACGAGCCCGCACGGCAGGCCCGGCACGGGCGGCCGCGCCCGTTCGGCGGCCGGTTCCGGCTGCCCACCCTGCGCTTCTCCGGCGCCGCGATGGCGATGTCCACCGTGGTCGGCATCAGCATCGCCACCACCCTGCTGCTCAACGAGCAGCAGGGGATCGGCCGCCGGGCCGGCGTCGCCCGGGTCGGCTCCACCCCGCCGCCCACGCCGGGCGCCACCGACCGGGCCGAGGCGGTCTCGGCGCAGACCCCGGCCGACGGCCGGTCCTCCGCCCCCTCCGACGGCCACCCCGCCGCGGGCCGGCCCTCGACGGGCCCCTCCGCGCACCTCTCGGCGCGCCCCTCGGGACCGGCACCGGTCGCCGCCACCCCGCCGGCGCCCCGCACGGCGGGCCCGGGCACGCCCCAGACCGGCGGCCAGACCGGCGGCCAGGCCTCGGCCGGACAGGACGCGCCGGCCCCCGGCACCCAGCTCACCGGCACCGAGGCCGGCGCCCCGGCCCCGGCCGGGCCCTCGCCCTCCCCGTCCGCCTCCGTCCCGGGCTGGGACGCCAAGCAGCCCGGTTACGCCCCCTCCGTCCCCTCCGCCCCCGACCAGGGATCGAACGCCCCCGGGCCCCGGCCGATCGCGCCCAACCGCCCGGTGCCGCCGCCCGCCGCGCCCCTCCCGGACACCGGCGTCGCCACGGGCGTCCCGGGGAAGGACGCCCCGGCCGACCCCGCCGAGGGCACCGGTCCGGCCGGCCCGGGGAGCGTCCCGGACAGCGACCCCGCGAGCGTCCCGGACACCGACCACGCGCTGACCGGCGCCGGCCTGCTCTCCCCGCTCGGCCGTGACGGCCTGCGGCACCGGCTCACCCTCGCGGTGGCCGAGCCGGTCACCGCGTTCCAGGCCGAGTTCCGGCTCGCCCCGGGCGAGTCGGCGCCCGGCACCGGCGCCGCCTGGACCGACCTGCCGGGCGCCGTGGTGACCGCCCAGCAGGAGCGCGGCACCCTCGTCTACCGCTTCACCACCCCGCCCGGCACCGACGTCCGGCCCGGCCACTACACCTTCGCCGTCCGCGGCGCCCGCACGGCCGCCGAGTCGTCCGCCGCGGTGCGCAAGGCGCCCCCGGCGGAGAGCTGGAGCGCCTCCGCCTTCGCCCTCGACCACCCCCGCGCGGTCGCCGCGCTCGGGGGCTTCGGCCCGGCGCAGCCGCCGCCCGTCGCGCCGGGCACGCCGGGCACGCCGGACGCCCGGGCCGCCGCTCCGCTCCCCCGACCGACCGTCGGCCCGGACCCGGCACCGGCGCCCGCGCCGGACCTGGTACCGGCCCTCGAGCCGGCCACCGGCCCGGCCACCGCGGCGCGTTGACCTGCCGACGGCCGGGTGTAACGGTCGTTCGACGATCCGATGGTCGGCCGTTCCTGACGGGCACTTCCCCGGACCTCGTTCGTTACTGTGGGCAGCACCCGGCCCGGCGCCCCGACGGCCCCGGCCCGGCCGCCGTCCCGCACCCGAGGAGGAGTCCGTGTCCACCGTCCTGTCCCAAGGCGGCAACGCACCGCTGACCGCCGCGCGAGTGACCGTCGAGGTCACCGCGCCCAAGGCGCTGGACGTCTCCGGCCTGCTGCTGACCGATGCCGGAAAGGTCCGCTCGGACGACGACTTCGTCTTCTTCAACGCCCCGAACGGCCCCGGCGTCAGCCACCGTCCGGCCACCGCCGGGACCCCCGACGCGATCACCGTCGACACCCGGGCCGTCCCGGCCGGCATCACCAAGATCGTGGTCACCGCGAGCCCCGCCGACCAGGTCTCCACCTTCGCCGGGACGGAGCCCACCGCCACCGTCCGCGACGCCGACACCGGCGAGGTGCTGGTCACCTTCACCCCGCCCCGGCTGGGCCTGGAGACGGCGCTCATCGTGGTCGAGGTCTACCTGCGGGGCGGCGCCTGGAAGGTGCGCGCGGTCGGCCAGGGCTACGCCGACGGGCTCGCGGGCATCGCCACCGACTTCGGCGTCACCGTCGAGGAGTCCCCGGCTCCGGCCGCCCAGGCCCCGGCCGCACCCGCCACACCGGTCGCGCCGGCCGCGCCGGCCGCGCCGGTCGTGCCACCGGCCCCGGCCCCGGTCGACCGCACCGTCCAGCTCCCGACTCCGCCGGCCGCCCTGCCCGCGCCGGCCGGTCCCCCGGCCTCCGCCCCGGTCGACCCGCGGATCGCGCTCGCCACCGGTCAGACCGCCGTCCCGGCCCCGGCCGCCCCCGGCCGGATCACCCTGGACAAGGGCCGGGTCAACCTGGTCAAGGGCAGCTCGGTCTCCCTGGTCAAGAACGGCCGCCCGTTCCTCTCCTCCATCCGGATGGCCCTCGGCTGGGAACCCGCCGCCCGCGGCCGCAGCGTCGACCTCGACGCCTCCTGCCTCGCCTTCGACGCCCGGCACAAGCGGCTGGAGACGGCCTGGTTCATGAAGCTGAACATCTTCAACGGCGCGATCTCCCACTCCGGCGACAACCTCACCGGCGGCGGCGAGGGTGACGACGAGCAGATCACCGTCCATCTGGAGGGCCTGCCGGCCGAGGTCCACGGGCTGGTCTTCGTGGTCAACTCCTTCTCCGGCCAGAAGTTCACCGATGTGAAGAACGCCTACTGCCGCCTGCTGGACGCCCGGACGGAGGAGGAGCTGGTCCGCTTCGACCTCACCCACTCCGAGCCCCACACCGGTGTGATGATGTGCAAGCTGGTTCGCCGCCCGGGCGGCGAGTGGGAGATGACGGCGCTCGGCGAGTACGTCGACGGCAAGACCGCGCGGGCGATGATCGAGCCCGCCGCCGCGGCGCTCTGACGCCGGCCGACGCGGTGCCCTGACGCCCGCCGACGCGGTGCCCTGACGCCCGCCGTCACAGTCACGCCCGTGGATTCACCCTCCCGAGGCATCAAGTCGTCCACACGGCGACTCGATTGACTCTCAGGGGGGTGAATCGCACTCTCCCCCGCCCCTCGAGGAGGAGAGCCGTGCCACGCTTCCTGTCCCGCCTCGCCGTCGCCGGCACCGCCACCGTGCTGGCCGCCGGGCTGACCACCCCGACCACCGCCCAGGCCGCCGCCCGGCCCGGCGACCGCGCCGCCGCACTGCGGTGGACGGCGCTCGGCGACTCCTACACCGCCGGGGTCATCGTGGCCACCGGCACCGAGACCGAGCCACACGACGGCTGCGCCCGTACCGTCGAGTCCTATCCCGAGATCCTCCGCCGCGACCTCGGCTCCCTGGTGGTCCTGCACAACGTCAGCTGCAGCGGTGCCACCACCGACAGCGTCGACACCAGCGCGCAGTCCCCGCTCGGACGGCCGCTCCCGCCGCTCGGCACCGACCCGAACGGCCCCTACCCGGCCGTCCCGCCGCAGATCGACGCCGTCGACCCGGCCACCGACCTGGTCACCGTCGGGATCGGCGGCAACGACCTCGGCTTCGCCGAGATCCTCAAGAGCTGCATCGAACTCGGCGCCGTCCGGCTCGGCCAGGGCACGCCCTGCAAGGACGAGTTCGACGCGAGCCTGCCCGACCGCCTGAACCGGCTGCGCGGCGACTACAACCGGATGCTGACGGCGCTGCGCGCCAAGGCGCCGTCCGCCAAGGTCCTCACCGTCGGCTACCCGCACCTCGTCCCCGAGAACGCCGCCCTCTGCCAGTACGGCAACCCCCTGCAGTTCGGCACCTTCACCACCGGCGACCTCGCCTGGGCCCGCACCGCGCTCCTGGAGCCGCTCAACGCGCTCATCGCCCAGGACACCGCCGCCCGCGGCGACACCTTCGTGGACGTCTACCCCGCCAGCGCCGGCCACAGCGTCTGCGACGCCGACCACTGGCTGGACGGCGTGCTGACCAGCGTCATCCCCCTCAGGTACGCGGTGGTGCACCCCAACGCCACCGGCCAGGCCCACACCGCCGCCCTGGTCGAGGACGCCCTCCTCGGCGGCTGACCCCCGGGCGACGACAGCCCCACGGCGGGCGGCCCCCGCCGGGCGGGGGCCGCGGAAAACCGGTGGCCGGCCCGCCCGTCGGGGAGCATCCTGGTCCGATGCCCATCGACATCCGCGAGGCCACCCCCGAGGACTGGCCCGCCATCTGGCCGTTCTTCCACACCGTCATCGCCGCCGGGGAGACCTTCCCCTACCCCCTGGACATGGACTCCGAGCTGGGCCGGGAGTGGTGGATGCTCTCCGCCCCGAACCGCACGGTGGTCGCGGTGGACGAGGACGGGCGGGTCCTCGGCACCGCCAACATGAACCGCAACCGCCCCGGCAACGGCTCGCACGTGGCCAGTGCCAGCTACCTGGTCGACCCGGCCCACCACGGCAGGGGGATCGGGCGGGCCCTGGTCGAGTACACCCTCGACTGGGCCCGCCGGGCCGGCTTCCGCGCCATGCAGTACAACGCGGTGGTCGCCAACAACCACCACGCCGTGAAGCTCTACGAGTCGCTCGGCTTCGAGGTCGTCGGCACCGTCCCCGAGGCCTTCCGCCATCCGGTGGACGGCTACGTCGGCCTGCACGTCATGCACCGGCCGCTCTGACCGGCCGCCGTAGCCGTAACCGGCTACTCCTCGATCGCCCCGCCGACCCGCCGCAGGTGCTGCCGGAAGCTGTACGCCGGGTCCGCGGCGCGCCGCTCCAGGTAGTCGTCGAAGGCGGTCTGGCGGCGCAGCGTGTCCCCGGCGGCGATCCGCCCGGCCTGCGCGCGCTCGGTCCGGGCGATCGAGCCGGCCGTCTCCAGCACCTCGGCGACCCGGTCGGCGGGCACGAACAGCACCCCGTCCGCGTCGGCGAACACCACGTCCTCGGCGCTCACCGGGTGCGGGCCGAACTTCGCCGTCAGCAGCGCCTCCGGCTCCCGGTCGTCCAGCCGCACCGGGCCGAGCGGCAGCGCCCCGTAGCTGAACACCGGCAGCCCGATCTCCAGCAGCTCGGGCGTGTCCCGGTGCAGCCCCCACACCACGATCCCGGCCACCCCGGCGGCCCGCGCCTCCAGCACCGCGAGGTCCCCGATGCAGGCCTCGTCGGTCCGCCCGCCGTTGTCGACCACCAGCACGTCCCCGTCCCGGGCCGCCCCGTACGCCTCCAGGAACACGTCCACGCTCCCGTAGTGCCGCACCGGCAGCACCCGCCCCGCCACCCGGCTCGCCGCGACCACCGCGGCGACCCCCACCGGCGCCACCCGCACCCCCACCCCGAGCCGCACGCAGGCATCCGCCACCAACGGCGTCGACAGCTCCACGAAAGCCTTCAGCATCCCCAACTCCTCCGCTCGAAAAGCCAGTTCACCAGGCCAGGATCCTATGCCAGGCCTCAAACTCACACCATCGAGTGAAACCTCGCCGTACACGGCGTAGCCCGGGCGAGCAGCGATTAGCGTGACGGCTCTCTGAAGGAGGGGCATCACGAGTGCTGTGGCGCATGAGCATCCGATCACGGGCTCCCCGACGCAGGCCGACATCCTGCTGGAGAGCTTCCTGAGCCTGCACTCCCCCGAAGGCTTCCGAGCCGAGCTCATCGAGGGAGAGATCATCGTGGCACCACCGCCGGACGGCGATCACGAGGACCACATCAACCACCTGCTCAAGCAGGTGATCCGGCGTTCCAAGACCGACATGAGCGTTTCCGGTGGCAAGGGTCTCCGCCTCGTGAGTGGTGGTCTCTGTCCCAGGAACCACGTCATCCCCGACGCCACGTTCGCCCCCGAGGAACTCCGCCTGTTCCGCGGCGCACCGTCCTGGATGGAACCGGACGGTGTGGCCATGGTCGCGGAGGTCACGTCCGCCAAGCCCGATCAGGACCGCATCGCCAAACGCCACTGCTACGCCCGGGCCGGCATCCCGCTCCACCTCCTCATCGACCGCGAGAAGTCGCAGGTCAGCCTGTTCGCCGAGCCGCACCGGGAGGAGTACACCGAGGTCCACCTGGCTGCCTTCGGCGAGCCGCTCGGCCTCCCCGCACCGTTCGGCTTCGACCTCGACACCAAGCCGTTCCTCTGAGCTCGGAAACGCGCGACGGCCCGCACCCCCCGTCAGGGGTGCGGGCCGTGGTTCGTGGGCGCCGGGGTCAGCCGCGGGTGGCCATGGCGCGCAGGAAGAAGGTCAGGTTGGCCGGGCGCTCGGCGAGGCGGCGCATGAAGTAGCCGTACCACTCCTGGCCGTACGGGAGGTACACGCGCATGGTGTTGCCCTCGCCGGCGAGGCGCAGCTGCTCCTCGGGGCGGATGCCGTACAGCATCTGGTACTCGAAGGAGTCCCGCTTGCGGCCGTTCCACTGGGCCAGCTGGCCGGCGATCTTGATCATGTTGGGGTCGTGCGAGGCGATCATCGGGTAGCCCTCGCCCGCCATCAGGACCTTCAGGGCGCGGACGTACGCGAGGTCGACCTCGTGCTTGCCCTGGAAGGCGACCGACTCGGGCTCCTTGTAGGCGCCCTTGCACAGGCGCACGCGCGAGCCCTCGCCCGAGAAGTCGCGGCAGTCGGCCTCCGTGCGGCGCAGGTAGGCCTGGAGCACGACGCCCACCCAGGGGAAGTCCGCCCGCAGCTCGCGCGCGATGGCGAGGGTGGAGTCGGTGGTGGTGTGGTCCTCCATGTCGAGGGTCACCGTGGTGCCCGCGTCGGCGGCGAACTCGCAGATGCGGCGGGCGTTCTCCAGCGCGATCTTCTCGCCGTCCACCGGGAGGAACTGGCCGACGGCCGACAGCTTGACCGACACCTCGGCCCCGGCCGCGAGGCCGGTCTCCTTGAGGGCCTTGAGCAGGTGCTCGTAGGCCTCGGCGGTGCCGGCGGCCTGCGCGGCGTCCTTGGTGTCCTCGCCGAGGTGGTCGAGGGTGACCTTGCGGCCGGTGGCGATCAGGTCGTCCGTGGCGGTGACGGCGTCGTCGAGGACGTCGCCGGCGACGAAGCGCTCGACTATCGCGTGGGTCGGCGGGAACTTCTCGACCACGGTGCGGACCTGCGGGGACCGGGAGGCCGCGAGAAGGGCGGAACGGAGCATCGTGACTCCTGGAGCTGGTGTTTCCAAGGGTGGCAGAAGGGCCGGGGCGGCGGGTACGGGGGAGCCCCGCCGCCCCGGCGGGCGACGCCCGGCTGCGGGACCGGGCGTCGCGGGTGACCGGTGGCTACTGGACGAGCCGGACGATCAGTGGCACGGGGCTGGTCAGCCCATGTGCGGGTAGCGGTAGTCCGTCGGCGGGACGAAGGTCTCCTTGACCGAGCGGGTCGAGGTCCAGCGCGCCAGGTTCTGCTTGGCGCCCGCCTTGTCGTTGGTGCCCGAGGCCCGGCCGCCACCGAAGGGCTGCTGGCCGACGACGGCGCCGGTCGGCTTGTCGTTGATGTAGAAGTTGCCGGCGGCGAAGCGCAGCTTGTGCATCGCGTCCTGGGCCGCGGCGCGGTCCTGGGAGATGATCGAGCCGGTCAGGCCGTACGCGGACACCGACTCCATCTGGGCCAGCATCTCCTCGTACTTCTCGTCCTCGTAGACGTGCACGGCCAGGATCGGGCCGAAGTACTCGTCCTTGAAGTACTCGCTCGCCGGGTCCTGGCAGACCAGGACGGTCGGGCGGACGAAGTAGCCCACCGAGTCGTCGTAGGTGCCGCCGGCGAGGACCTCGACCTGCGGGTCGGCCTGGGCGCGGTCGATCGCGGCCTTGTTCTTGGCGAAGGAGCGGTCGTCGATGACGGCCGACATGAAGTTGGACAGGTCGCTGACGTCGCCCATGGTGAGGCCGTCGACCTCGGCGGCGAACTCGTCCTTGAGGCCGGCCCAGATCGACGCCGGGACGTAGGCCCGCGACAGCGCCGAGCACTTCTGGCCCTGGAACTCGAAGGCGCCGCGGGTCATCGCGGTCTTCAGGACCTTCGGGTCGGCGGACGGGTGGGCGACCAGGAAGTCCTTGCCGCCGGTCTCGCCGACGATCCGCGGGTAGGTGCGGTAGCCGGCGATGTTGTTGCCGACCTCGCGCCACAGGTGCTGGAAGGTGGCGGTGGAGCCGGTGAAGTGGATGCCGGCCAGCGCCGGGTGCTTGAGCGCGACCTCGGAGACGGCCAGGCCGTCGCCGGTCACCATGTTGATGACGCCCTTGGGCAGACCGGCCTCCTCCAGCAGCTGCATCAGCAGGTGCGCGGAGAACTGCTGGGTCGGGGACGGCTTCCACAGCACCACGTTGCCCATCAGCGCGGGCGCGGTCGGCAGGTTGCCGGCGATCGCGGTGAAGTTGAACGGGGTGATCGCGTAGACGAAGCCCTCCAGCGGGCGGTGGTCGCTGCGGTTCCACACGCCGTCCGAGGAGATCGGCTGCTCGGCCATGATCTGGCGGGCGAAGTGCACGTTGAAGCGCAGGAAGTCGACCAGCTCGCAGGGGGTGTCGATCTCGGCCTGCTGGGCGGTCTTGGACTGGCCGAGCATGGTGGCGGCGGCCAGGGTCTCGCGCCAGGGGCCGGCCAGCAGGTCGGCGGCCTTGAGGAAGATCGCGGCGCGGGAGTCGAAGGAGAGCGCCTGCCAGGCCGGAGCGGCGGCCAGGGCAGTGTCGATGGCGTCCTGGGCGTCGGCCTGGGTGGCGTTGCGCAGGGTGCCGAGCCGAGCCGCGTGGTTGTGCGGCTGGACGACGTGGATCTCGGTGCCGCCGCCCATCCGGCGCTCACCGTTGATCGTCATGGTCAGCTGGACCGGCTCCTGGCCGCCCAGCTCCTTCAGCTTGGCCTCCAGCCGGGCCCGTTCCGGGCTGCCGGGGGCGTAGCTGTGGACCGGCTCGTTCACCGGCGCGGGGACCTGGGTCACAGCGTCCATAGAGCGCACGCTCTCCTTCGTTCAGTGCGGGGGGAAGGCCGGCGCGGGTTGCACACCGACCACAGCACGAACGCTATTCCTGGCCACCGGGCCACATGATTGGCCGGGCGGCTAAATTCCCCCGTACGGCGTTGTCCGGCCCGACGAACAGGGTCACGCCGCGGTCACGAACCGTCCCCGTTCGCCCCACCGTTCACACCCCCTCGCACCCGGTCGCACCACCTCGCGCCCCGGCTCACGCTCCGGCGCTCGCCTTCCGATCGTTCACCACCGCCGCCCTGGCCGCGACCTCCTCCACCACCGGCCGCCGGGCCCGCTCGTACGCCGCCAGGGCGCTCGCCAGGTCGGGCCGCCCGGCCAGGCAGCGGGCCAGTTCGACGGCGCTCTCGACGGCCAGCGAGACACCCTGGCCGGAGCTGTTGGACGGGGCGTGCACCGAGTCGCCGACCAGCACCATCCGGTCGCGGTACCAGTGCGGCACGGAGGGCATGATCTCCAGCCGGGGAAAGACCTCGACGCTCGTCGCGTCCGCCGCCGCCAGGACCTCCCGGGCCGGCAGGTCCTCGGAGTGCAGCTCGCGGGCCAGTGCCAGCCAGTCCTCCCGCGGCACCGCCCGGGCCCGTTCCGGGGTCTGCTGCCCGGGGCGCGGGATGTTGCTGAACCAGGCCGTCCCGGTGCCGTCCCGCAGCGCCCAGTAGCCGAAGAACGCCCGGGGCCCCTGGGCGAAGCGGATGGTCTCCTCGCCCGCCCGCGGGCCGTCCAGCCGGTGTGCGCTGTAGCCGCCGACCCCGATCAGGCCCGTGCCGACCGGGCCGGGTGCGGCCGGGTCGATCAGCGTGCGGACGACGGAGCGGGTTCCGTCGGCGCCGACCAGCAGGTCCCCGTCCGCGGCGGTGCCGTCGGCGAACCGGGCCGTGATGCCGGTCGCGCGCTCCTCGACGCCGACCAGCCGCTTTCCGTAGCGGACCGGGACGCCCTCCTCGCGCAGCCGCCGCTGGAGCACGGCGTACAGCTCGGCGCGCCGCATCACCCGGCCGGACACCTCGGGGAACTCGGCGAGGACGCCGCCCCCGGCGTCCTCGATGACCATCCGGCCGACGGGCTGCCCGATCGCGGCGACCTCGGCCTCCAGGCCGACGGCCGCGAGCGCCGCCAGCCCGTTGGAGGCGACCATGAAGGTCCCGCCGACGCCCTCGGCGGAGCTTCCGTAGGCCTCGTGCACGGCCGCCTCGACGCCGGCCCGGTGCAGCGCCAGCGCCACCACCGGCCCGGCGATGCCGCCGCCGATGACCACGGCCTCGTTCACGGTGCGGTTCCCGCTCATTCCGTCCTCCCCAGGTACTCCCGCAGGGTCCGGCCGAATTCCGGATCCCTGAGCTGTGCGACGAGGTTCTCGGTGTAGCGCCGCTCGGCCCGCAGCAGCGCGAGGGCGTAGTCCTCCTCGATGACGAACATCGGGTGGACGTCCGTCCCCGCCACCTCGTGCAACTGCGCACGGGTGGCGTCGATCCGCTCGTCCAGGGCCTCCAGCCGCCGGCCGAGCAGGTCC
The DNA here is from genome assembly GCF_040629945.1 of Kitasatospora sp. NPDC005856. Lineage (NCBI taxonomy): Bacteria > Bacillati > Actinomycetota > Actinomycetes > Kitasatosporales > Streptomycetaceae > Kitasatospora > Kitasatospora sp. NPDC005856. The sequence goes on from NZ_JBEXWT010000006.1 coordinate 13,059, forward strand.
GCCGACTCCTCGATCGGCAGGGCCGCCAGCAGGCACAGGGCGACCCCGAACGCCGGGTACTCGTGCTGCGGTTCGGCGACCAGCTCGCGCATCCAGTCGTCGAGCTCGGCCCTGCCCTCCTCGGTGAGGGCGTAGACGGTGCGCTCGGGGCGCTGGGTGTCGCGGACGGTCTCCCGTTCGGCGACGAACCCGGCCTTCCGCAGCTGCTCCACGACCATGTAGAGCGAGCTGCGGTTGTACTTGATGTTGCGGTCCTTGCCCTGCTCCTTGAGTCGGCGCCCCATCTCGTACGGGTGCATCGGCTCGATCGTGAGCTCGGCCAGGACCGCGAGGGCCAGCGGATTCGACACCGTGCGTCGCTTCGCCATGAGAGCGTTCCTCATCGATTGGTCAGGACCGACTATCCAGTATCGGATAGTCGGAATCAACTATTCAGGACTGACGAACCTGAACTCTGTCCGCCCGGCTAAAATCAACCACAAACCGTTGTCCGGGCGGATGAAGGAGGACCGGCGTGACCACCCCCGGCCTGCCGCTCCGTCAACTCCTGATGTCCCTGGGTGAACCGCTGGTCGAGCTCCAGGCCGCCCCCCAGGGCCTGGACGTCCCGGTGCGCGACGTCGCCATCCTCGACCCGGAGGACCCTCCCACCGCCGCCCCCGGCGAACTCGTGCTCGCGATCGGTGCCCGCGGCCGCGCCGCCCTGCCCGCCCTGCGCGCGGCCGGCCGGGCCGGAGCCGCCGCCGTCGCGGTCAAGCTGGACGCCCCCGGCCAGGCCGACGCGCTGCGCGAGGCCGCGACCGACGCGGGCGTCGCCCTGCTCTCGGTGCGCAGCGAGACCCGCTGGGAGCACCTCGACTCGCTCGTCCGGGCGATCATCGCCGGCCCCGACGCCCCGGACGCCCCCGGCTCCCCGGAACCCAACGCGGGCGACCTCTTCTCCCTCGCCCAGACCGTCGCCGTGCTCACCAACGGCATCGTCTCGATCGAGGACACCTCCAGCCGGGTGCTGGCCTACTCCCGCTCCTCCGACTCCGACGAGGTCGACGACCTGCGCCGGCTGTCCATCCTCGGCTGGCAGGGCCCGGAGCCGTACCTGTCCAAGCTCCGGGAGTGGGGCATCTTCCAGCACCTGCGCAGCTCGGACGCCCCGATCGCGGTCGAGCCGCACCCCGAACTGGGCCTGCGCCGCCGTCTGGCGGTCGGCATCCGGGCCGGGGCGCAGCCGCTCGGCACCATCTGGGTGCAGGAGGGCGCCCAGCCGCTGGCCCCGCTGGCCGAGCAGGCCCTGGTCGGCGCCGCCCGGGTCGCGGCCGCCCAGCTGGTGCGGCGCCGCCGGGAGCTGTCCGCCGACGTCCGGCTCACCCAGACCCTGCTCACCGGCCTGCTGGAGGGCTCCACCGGCCCCCAGTCGCTCGCCACCCACCTGGGCCTGGACCTGCGCCGTCCGGCCACCGTGCTCGGCTACAGCGCCCACACCACCGACGCGCTGCACCGCTCCGACGTCACCGGCCTGATCTCGGTGCACACCGCCGCCCGGCACCGCACCGCACTGCTCGCCCCGATCGAGTCCCGGGTGTACGTGCTGCTGCCCGAGCTGCCGCCCGGCCTGCCGATGACCACCGTGCGGGGCTGGGCCTCCGAAGTGGTGACGGCCGCCCGCGAGCACCTGGGCGTCCCGCTGCGCGCCGCGATCGGCTCGACCGTCGACGGCCTGGCCCAGGTGCCCGACTCCCGCGCACAGGCGGACCGGATCCTGGACGCGATGGGCCGCGGCGGGGTGGACCTCGACGTCGCGGCGCTGATCGACGTCCAGGCGGAGGTGCTGGTCAGCGAGATGGTCGCGCTGCTCCAGGAGCGCACCGGCCTGCGCGACCCGCGGCTGACCGCGCTCACCGAGTACGACCGCCGGCACGGCACCCGGCTCGCCGAGTCGGTGCTGGCCTGGCTGGACGCGCTCGGCGAGGTCCGGGTGGCCGCGGACGCCCTGCACATCCACCCCAACACCCTGCGCTACCGGGTCCGCCGGGCCGAGCAGCTGACCGGCATCGACCTCGCCCAGCCGCAGCAGCGCCTGCTGGCCATGCTGCAACTGCGACTGCCCGCGGACGAGTGGTCCGCGGGCAGTCCTTCACGCTCGGAGGGTCACTCGCCGTAGCCCTGGCCGCGCTTGTGCTCGTTCAGCCGGCGCCACGGGCCGGTGATGGCCAGCTGGATGCCCGGGGTCTGGATGTTGGCGAAGAGGGTCTTGCCGTCGTCCGAGAAGGTCACCCCCGTGAACTCGCTGAACTCGGGCTTCTCGGCGGTGCCGATGTTCAGCTCGTTGCGGGCGATCGGGTAGACCAGGCCGTCCTCGGTGGCGCCGAAGAGGTGCGAGACGCCGTCGCCGTCCTCGCAGATCACGATGCCGCCGTACGGCGAGACGGTGATGTTGTCCGGGCCGTCGAAGTTGTCGTGGTCGCCCCAGACGTCGTTGTTGACGCCCAGCAGCACCTTCAGGGTGATGGTGCGGCGGTTCGGGTTGTAGAACCAGACCTGGCCGTCGTGCTGGAGCGGGCTCTCCGAGCGGGCGAAGCTGGAGACGAAGTAGAAGCCGCCGTCACCCCACCACATGCCCTCCAGCTTGCGGGCGCGGGTGACCTCGCCGTCCTTGAACTGCTTGCGCACCGAGACGGTCTTGGCGTCGCGGTCCTGCACCTTGACCCAGTCCACGCCGTAGGTGGTGCCGACCGTGGTGGCGCGGGAGAGGTCGTCGACGAACTTGCCCTGGGCGTCGAAGACCTTGAAGGCCTCCAGCACGCCGGCGTCGGCGGCCAGCTGGCGCAGCTTGTAGCGGCCGTGCTTGAAGCCGGCCGGCGGGGTCCAGCGGTAGAGCAGGCCGTTGGGGTTGCCGGCGTCCTCGGTCAGGTAGACGTGGCCCTTCTTCGGGTCCACGACGACGGCCTCGTGCGCGTAGCGGCCGAAGGCCTTGACCGGCTGCGGGTCGCGGTTGTAGTCGTCGTCGAACGGGTCGACCTCGAAGATGTAGCCGTGGTCCTTGGTGAAGCCGTTCTTGCCGGCCTTGTCCTCGGTCTCCTCGCCGGACAGCCAGGTGCCCCACGGGGTCACGCCGCCGGCGCAGTTGGTGGCGGTGCCGGCGATGCCGACCCACTGCTCGACCGAGCCGTCCCGCTTGGCGTGCACGATGGTGCAGCCGCCGGCCGCGCCCGGGTCGTAGACGTGGCCCTCGGTCAGCGGCACCGGGTGCGGCCAGTTGGCGCGGGCGCCGGACAGCTCGTGGTTGACGACCATGTAGTTGCCGCCGCGCTCGTCCTCGAAGGCGGAGGTGCCGTCGTGGTTGCTCGGGGTGAACTCGCCGGTGCGCAGCTTCGTCACACCGGCCCGGTTGAGGACCTTGTACGAGAAGCCCTTCGGCAGCGACAGCAGACCGGCCGGGTCCTGGACCAGCGAGCCGTAGCCGACGGCGGTGCCGCCGGCCGAGTTGGTCCCGGCGGCCGCGGCGACCGGGGCCTCGCCGCCGACCGGAGCGGCGATCGCGCCCGGGGCGCTGGCCAGCGCCTCGGCGCCGCCGGCGATCAGCACGCCGGCCCCGACGAGGGTGGAACGGTTGACGAAGTCCCGGCGGGACAGCGACATGGCAGCAACTCCTGAGGATGAGCGGGAGCGTCGGTGCGGGATGCCGACGCCCAGCAGGCTCCGCCGGACGGGTGAACCCGGCATGACGTCCACCTCACGTCCAGGCGGCCATTTGCCGACCGATGACCCACACATGACCTTCGCTTTACGCGTGTCCCCGTCAGCCGGGCCGCCAAACCCGAGGCCGCCCGGCCCGGCACCCCGTCAGCGCCTGGCCGCCCGCCACTGCTCCCAGGCCGACAGCCACAGCTGCTCGGCCAGCCGCTGCTCCTCCCACACGCCGGCCCCGCCGCCGCCCGGCCGCTCCCGCCACAGCTGCGCCCAGGCCCGCTGCGCCGGCAGGCTCGCCACCTCGCTGGCGAACACCGTGTACCGGATCACCTCCTCGACGGCCGCCTCGCCGTCCGCCGTGCCGACCAGCCAGTGCGTCTGCTGGGACAGCCGGTTGAGGTGGTTGACCATAGAGGCGACCGCCGCCGCGGCCTCCTCCCGGCTCTCGGTCGCCAGCCGCATCTGCTGGCGCACCGCCGTCTCCCAGCGCACCGCGCCGACGTCCCCGCGCAGCCCGCGCGGCAGCCTCGGCGTGCGCCCGACCCGCACCTGCGCCTCGATCGCGGCGGACTCGGCGACGCTCTGCGCGATCAGCGCCCGGTGCGCCTCCATCCCGACGACGGGCGGCAGTTCGCGCTCCTCGACCGGCACGTGGCGGGCGCGCCGGGCGGCCAGGTCACGCAGCAGCTCGGTGCGACCGCGCAGGCAGCGCTCGAAGTCGCCGATCGAGCCGAGCTCCAGCGCGCCGGGGGCGACCCCGCGCCCGCACACCGTCACGGTCAGCCCGCCGACCCGCAGCCGCCCGGCCCACACCGGCTCCGGCCCGGCCACCGCCGGGGCACCGGGCTCCGGCACCGGCCGGTCCTCGTGCACCTCCATCGCACAGGGCTCGCCGTCCACCGTGATCCACACGCGCAACGCCCGTACCCGACCCGGCCCGTCGCCCTCGTCGACGCCCAACTGCTCGTAGACGCGGTCCCGTTCGTCCTCGACCAGGTCCTCCAGCTCGGGCAGCTGCTCGTACCGGTCGGCGCCCGGCCGGCAGGTGCGCACGGTCACGTACGGGCCGGCCGCCGAACGCCAGTCACCGCACTGGACCTCGACCCAGCGCAGCTCGCCGCCGGAGGTCTCGAAGGCGGCCAACGCCTGCCCGATCGCCGCGCCTCCCCCCGACCCGCTCGCGGGAGCCGGACAGGCGGCCACGCCGTACACCGGGAAGTCGGCCGCCGCCAGGGTCCGGCGGGAGAACTCCTCCTGATCGGCGAACGGGTCGGCGGCCTGCTCCGCGGCCTGGTCCGCGGCCTGGTCCGGGACCCGGTCGGCGAGCCGGTCGGCGGTCCGCTCCGCGGGCCGACCGGCGAAACGATCCTCCCGGACCGGCCGGTCCGGAGCCGGGGCGGACCCCGAAGGCCCGCCGTTCCGCTTCTGGTGCCTGCCGCCGCTCTCCCGCATCATCCTGTGCCGCACCCCCGATTCCTCGCACCCGCACCGCTGACGCCACCTTACGTGCCCGCAGCTGCCGGGTCATCAGCTCCGCCTCCGGACGGGGGTGGTGGCCGTGTCAGGGCGCCCGGTTGTCAGCGCCCCTCCCTAACCTGGCGGCATGACAACACAGAACAACACGGCGCCGGGCACCTTCCCCGCCCGGATCAGCATCGTCACCCTAGGGGTGACCGACCTCGACCGCAGCGCCCGCTTCTACGAGGCGCTCGGCTGGAAGCGCTCCGCCGCCTCCAGCCCGGAGATCGTCTGGTTCCGCACCGCCGACTCGGCGCTCGGCCTCTTCCCCACCGAGGAGCTGGCCGCCGACGCGGGCGTGCCCGCCACCGGCGAACCCTCCTTCCGCGGCGTCACCCTCGCGGTGAACCTGGAGTCCCCCGCGCTGGTGGACGCCGCGCTGCGGACGGCGGTCGAGGCCGGCGCCGTGGTGGTCAAGCCACCGGTCCCGACCGACTGGGGCGGCTACTCCGGCTACTTCGAGGACCCGGACGGCCACCTCTGGGAGCTGGCCCACAACCCCTTCTTCCCCTTCACCGAGGACGGCTCACTGGACCTCCCGTGACCCCGGCCCCGCGCGGAGCGCTCCGGTGCGGGGCTTCTTCGGATTCGGAGGCTCAGTTCCTGGAGCGCGCCTTGAAGGCCGCCTTGCGCGCCTCCTTGGCCAGCGCCCGGTCCGGATGCAGCTCCCCGATCGCCTCCAGGACGTCCGCCGTGTACGGGTGGTCGACCCGCCACAGCTCGCCGAACCACCCGGCCGGATCGCCGTTCACCGGCAGGTCGGTGATCAGTTCGCGCAGCAGCTCGGCGTCCCCGCCGTTGTCCAGCAGCTGGGCGGCGAAGGTGTCGACCACCGTCCACAGCGCCATCGCCCGGTCCGGCACCGGCACGTCCGTCGCGCCCTGCGAGGTCAGCCAGGCCCGCGCCGCGCCACCCAGCTCCGGGTCGTCGATGACCTCCCGGACGGCCGGCTCCGCCTGCGGCCCGAGCAGGTTGAGCGCCGAGACGCAGAGCATCCGGCGCAGCGGGCCGTAGCCGTCGGTGCCGCGCGCCGCCGCGAGCAGCTCGCGCGCCGCCGCCACCGGCTCCCGGTCCGCGGTCCACACCCGCAGCTCCTCCTCCGGCAGCACGTTGGCCGACTCGCACACCCCGCGCAGCAGCTCGGCCGCGTTCCCCCGGGCCAGGTCGCCGACGAGCGGCGCGTCGTAGCCGTCCTCCAGCAGCCACTGCCGGATGCCGTACTGGCCGAGCGGGGTGAGCCGGACCAGCCCGAAGCGGGCCGACTCCTCCTCGTCCAGCGGCTCCTCGCCGACGACGGCGGGCTCCTCGCCGTCCTCCTCGTCGAACAGCTCGGGGTCGATCGGACGGTATTCCAGCAGGCCGAGCTCGGCGAGGTCGCCCAGCATCGGGTCGAGCGCGACCATCACGTCGGTGATGTCGCCGAGCAGTTCCTCGCTGGGCTCCTCGCCCTCGGGGACCACCAGCAGCGCGGCCAGCACGCCCAGCGGCACGGTCTCGTTGCCCGGCTCGGCGAAGGCGGTGGTCTCGTAGAGCACCTGGAGGGCCTCGTCCAGCAGCTCGGCGGCCTCGTCGCGGGCCTCCTCGACCTCGGAGAGCCCGTCCTCGTCCTCCTCGGCCTCCTCGCCGGCCCCGGCCCGCTCCGCCTCGCCCTCGGGCCCCTCCGGGACGGAGTCCGCCTCGACGGCCAGCTCCCGGACGATCCCGGCGGCGGTCAGCCACAGCTCCAGGACCGTCTCCGGGTCCCCCTGCTCCGCGGGCTCCAGGTCCGGGCCCGGGACGGCGACGTGCTCGCCCTCGGCGGTCGTTCCGAGCTCCACCAGGTCCAGGTCGCAGGCCAGCGACCAGGCCCGCAGCGCCTCGACCTCGGCTTCCTCGGGCACCTCGCCCTCGCCCTCCGCCGGCGCCAGGCCCAGCAGCCGGGCCGCGGGCACCCGGTCAGCCTCGACCAGGTCTCCGAACTCGTCCACCGCCCGGTGCGGCGCGGCCCAGCGGGCCAGCGCCAGCGCGTACCCGAACATCGGCACGGCCTTCGCCTGCTCGGCCAGCTCCCGCTCGGCGGGCAGCTTCACCGGCGGGACCAGGACGGCAGCGTCGTCCAGATCCTCGTCGTCCAGCCCGTGCGCGGCGAACGCCCCGTAGAGGTCCTGGAGCTCCAGGTCCGCGGGCAGCACCGCCTCGGCCGTGCCCTCCCCCGTCGGAGCCCCGGTGTTCTTGCGACGTCGTCCCGCCATCGTTAGTGCGCTCTCCCTCAGCCAGCGGTCAGCCCAACAGCGCCGCGTACCGATCCACCACCTCAGCGTATAGGCCGGGCACTGCCGATGCCCGGCCGATCGGGGCGCGTCCAGGGGCGCGCGCCGTCGGCGTGCGCCCACCGTTTATCCTTCGGTCTGGTGCGCGCACACCCCGCGCGTGCCACCGGGGCAACGAAGCCCATCACCCTCCACCCGACCCCGGGCCGGAGGGGCCCTCTTCAGCTCACCTCGCCCCACCAGGGAGCCCGTACCCGCGGCCACCACCACAGCGCCTCCGGACGGGCGCGCCGGCACACCCCGCCGACCCCGGTGGTGCCCGGCCACAGGAGACCCCTGCCATGGCGGACCTCTCCCCCGCCGGCTCCGGCCTGCGCACCGCGCAGCTCGACGGACGCCGACTGTCGGAGGCCCTGCTTCCCCTGGAGCTCGCGCCGCGTGCCCAGCTCCAGCTCGCCGCGATCAGCCGCTGGAACGCGCTGCGCGGCGTCCGCGTCGGCCTGGTGGCCGCCGCCCTGCTGCTGATGCTGATCGGCGCCAACCTGGCCACGCCGATCTACTCGCTCCTCCAGCAGCAGCTGCACCTCACCGCGCTCGACACCACCGTCCTGTTCGCGATCTACGTGTTCGCGCTGGTCCCGGTGCTGGCCGTGGTCGGCCACTGGTCCGACCACCTCGGCCGCCGTGCCCTGATCCTGCCCGCCGTGGCGCTGTCCGCCATCGGCGACGTCGTGTTCGCCACCTCCGGCAGCTTCTGGCAGCTCGCCGCCGGCCGCGCCGTCCAGGGCATCGCCGTCGGCCTGTCCACCGGCGCCGCCGGAGCCGCCCTGGGCGACCTGCTGCCCGGCCAGCCGACGCTCGCCGCCAAGATCACCCTGGCCTGCTCGGCGGGCGGCGTCGCGCTCGGCCCGATCGTCGGCGCCCTGCTGGCCGGCGGCTCCGACCCGCTGATCACCCCGTTCCTGCTGCACGCCATCGCCCTGGTGGCGCTCTGCCTGCCCCTGGCCCTGCTCCACCCCCGGATGCCCGGCCGCAACCGACCGCCCGCGTCCCCGCCCCGGATCACCACCCCGGCCCACCTGCGCCCGCAGCGCCTGCGGCTGCCGCGCACCGGCCGCCGGGAGTTCCTGCTCGCCGCCACGGCCGGGTTCATCTCCTACGCGGTCTTCGGCGTCTACCTCAGCCTGGCCCCGGCCTTCGCCGCCAAGCTGCTGCACACCGACTCCAAGCTGGTCGGCGCGATCGTGGCCGCCCTCCTGCTCGGCTCCTCGGCCGCCACCCAGCTGATCGTCCCGCCGACCTCGGACCGCGTGGTGACCGCCCTCGGCATGACCGGCCTGGCCACCGGCCTCGGCCTGGTCGTGGCCGCCGGCTACACCGGCACCCCCGCACTGCTCTTCATCGGCAGCGTCCTCGGCGGCATCTCCCAGGGCGTGGCCTTCCGCTCCCTGTTCACCAGCGCCGTCGCCGCGATGAACCCGGAGCGCCGCGGCTCCGAGCTGAGCTCCCTCTGGGTCATCGTCTACCTCGGCAGCTCCGCCCCCATCATCGCCGTCGGCGCCCTCGTCCAGCGCTACGGCCTCCTCCCCTCCGTCAGCGGCTTCGCCACCGTCGCCGCCCTCGCCTGCACCGCCCTCGCCCTCGCCGTCGCCCGCAAGCCCAAGCCGACGGCCTGACCCTCCCCTGCACGGAAACTGCCCGGGACTTCCGAAGAAGTCCCGGGCAGCGTCGTTCGTCCAAGAGCGGCGCCCACCCATCCCCACTTCGCCCGCCGCCGGGTGAACACCCGCGCATCATCCCCTCGCTGCGCATGTTCACCACCGTTCCCCACCATCCACCCCCCACCCGCCTGTCGGCGGGTGCCCGCCCCCGCCCTCGGTGCGACAGGCGCCACCACGCAACTCCTTCGTCCGCAGGAGAGATTCGCTCGGCAGCAGGTTGATGGCCTCTCCTCAAGAAGCGCGAGCTCTGCCTCCACTGCCTCGACGGGAGGCCCGTAGAGGCAAACCGCCGTGCTCCTGGTGCAGCCCAGTACCGGGAAGAGATCGGCACATGAGTTCGGCCAGTTGCTGCGACCCGTAGGCGGTGAGCGCGGCGACCGCACTCGTTCGGGAGGCCCCGGCCCACAAGCCGCTGTTCGGGACTGCGAAAGGCCGAAGCTCGATGGCGGCGCGGTCGAACACCGCAGGCTCGACATAGCGCATTCCGCCCGTCCCGCAGAGATAGGTGCCGGCGCCGACCGCCGAGCAGAGGTCTGCCAGGCGTTGGGAGCGTCCGGCACTCGCTTCCAGGTCGCTGCTGACCACCACCCGGCCGGTCCAGCCGACCATCGACAGGAGCAGAAGTGTGGACTCCTGCGCCACGATCCCGGTCCGATCGGTACGTTCGAAGACGTCGAGGAGTCGATCCAGCCGTTCCTTGAACGCCGCCCAGTACGGAGCGGTCCAGTAGTACTCGCGCAGCAGGTCCGCGGTTCGACGGCGGCTGCGCACCGGTTCGGCCATCCGGACGTCCCGGATCAGCGTCGCCCGCCCTGCCGGAAGGCGAGTGGGGATACTCAGCCACCGGGTCGGGCCCGGCGCGCCTACGGCCGGCGCGAGGCGGGCGCGGTGCTGGTAGTCGCGGCGCGCGAACTGCACGTCGTCCAGCACGATCCACACGTCCACGGTGAACAGCTTGGCGAGAGTGGACAGGCGGGGGAACAGGTTCGGCTGATGGATGGCACACACCAGCCCGTCGGCTGATGCAACGTCAGGCGAGCAACTTGCTGTCGAATCCGTCGGCCAGAAGCCGCTGATACGCGTCACGGACGGTCTCCGGAACATCCTGGGCGACGGCGAACCCGAGCCGCGGGTACTCGATCACCCGCTGGAGGTCACCCACGAGGCCGTCGATCACGAGAGCGTCGTCGCCGATCGTCTTCACGTAGTCGTTCAGGTTCGTCGGGGTCGAGGCGCACACCGCCTCGACCTGCGGCCACACCTGGCGGCATGTGGCATACGCTCGGCGCTCCATGTACGGCATGCTCACCAGCAGCACCGAACGCACGTCGAGGCCGGCGACCTCCAAGACCTCCTGGGAGAACTGGATGTTCTGCCCGGTGTTGCGGGCCCGCGGCTCCTGCAGGATCGCGTGACCGGGCACGCCGAGCGCGAGGGCGTGCTCGGTGAAGTGCGCGGCCTCCCCGCGGGGGAAGTGATCCGGCCGGGAGGGGTTCGGCCCGCCGGTGAACACGATCCTGGACACCAGGCCGTCCAGGTACAGCGCGGCCGCCTCGGCGGCGACCCCGAGGTCGTGGCAGCCCAGGCCGATCGCCACATCGCACGGTTGCCGCCGGTGCCCCATCTGGTGGTACTCCCAGATCAGCGTGGCGTCCGCCCACTGCCGGTCGGTGATCTCGCGCTGCCGAGTGTCCGCCACGTCCTTCTCCCGCTCACTGGAGGCACGGCGCCCGCTGGAAGCCGGCCCGGATGCCTTGGATGCTCCTCTGCTGGTGGGTCATACCGTACTTGGCCGCCAATGCCTCGGCCCGGTCCAGCAGGACGAGCCCCTCTCCGGCCGTCGCACGGTCGCCCAGCAGGATGTGCCCATGAGCAGTGGTCAGACGAACGTCCTGTAGCGGAACCGAGCCGATCGCGTTCAGCCGCGCGATCTCGATCTGCCGTACCGCCTCCCCCACGTTCCCCGTACCCCGGTGCGCAAGCGCGAGTTTCTGGTGCGCTGTCGCCCAGTCCTCCACCTCCCCGAGGTTCTCGAACGCCTGGATCGCCGACTCCGTGATGCCGATGGCCTGCTTGTGTCGTCCCTGCTTGTCCAACGCGGTGCCGACCCAAAGGGCCGCCCTCGCCCGGTCCCGCGGGCTGAGACGGACATCGCCGGCCAATTCCGAGTACCGGGACGCCGCAGCATCGAGCTTTCCCGACATTTCCGTGACCACTGTCAGCGACAAGTCCAACTGCGCGATCCGCCTCGGAATATCGAGGTGGGTGAACAACGATCGAGCCTGGCTGTATGACGTCGAAGCCGACAACGGACCGAGCAGCACCCCTCGGTCGCGGCGCAGGTCACCCACGAGCGCGCTCGAACGGGCCAGCAGATAGAGACCTCGCTCGTCGAGCTCCCGCACGGCCCAGCGCGATCGCCAACGTTCCAGCAGGCTTCCGGCGAACACGAAGTCCTGCCTAGCCGCGGCAAGGACCGCCCGCTCGATATCCTCCGTCCACGATTCGTACTCCCATGCCCGAGTCCCTGCCTGTATCTCCACATGCACCGGGGCGCCGGTCTGCTGTGCCACGAGAGTCTCGAAGCGCATCCGGGCCCCGGGATCGCACTGCCGCAGCACGGTGTCGAAGATCGCCTGGGTGTCCGGCCGGGGCTGGGTTCCCGCCCCCAGCCGCTCCCAGTTCGTCACCGCCCGCACCGACATGCCGAGGAGTGCGGCGAAGTCCCGCACGGATTTGCGGCACGCCACCCGCAGAGCCTTCGCTTCGACTCCGGTCCACACGATCACTGCTGCCATCGCCACCTCCTGTTCCGGAAGTCATAGAAGCACCACAGACGGTGACGGTGCGCCAGAACTGCCACGGAACTGCCACGGCACGCGATTCCGTGAGGGCCCGGGTTCGGGCAGCCTCGAAGCAGACAATCTCAGCGACCGGAAGGAAGCGGATGCTGACCGAGCAACTCCCCGTCCCGCAGCCCGTGGTGGTCGGGCTCCTGCGTGAAGCCGTCGCTGCGGGACTGCCTCGCCGGCGGGCGCTGGCCGGGGTCCTCGGCGACTTCTGTGAGCGGCGGGAGCTTCGTCTCGCCGAGGTGATCACGGATGACGGCACCAAGCCCGATGCCCTCCTCTCCCGTATCGGGGCGCGGGCCGACGTGTACGCCGTGGTCCTGCCCACGATCGCGCACCTCGGCAGCTACTCCGACGCCGACCGTCGGCTCAGGTGCCTCGCCGACGCCGACATACGGCTCCTCGTCGCACGAGGCCCCAGGACCCTTTTCCGATCCCGAGCGAGTGAGGCGCCCCATGGAATCACGAACCGTCACGATGAGGTTCCCGGCCCATCGGGCGAGTATCGGCTCCGTCCGCATCTGGGCGCAGCGCGTGATGGAGGAACTCGGACTGAGCGATGATGAGTTGGAGGCCTTCGCGGGTGATGTGAAGGTTGTGATGTCACTCCGCTCGCTGTGGCCACTGTGACTGCCGCGCGGGCAGACAAGCGTCGGCGGGCGGTGTCGGCGCCACCGCACGGCCCAGTGACTCTGGAGCGAATACCGGCGACCGCCTGGCCGCAGGACCGCCGGCTGCAGCCGGACTCCACAGCACCCGCCCGACGAGGGCGGGCCGCGGGAGAGCGTCACGCCGCCGCTCCGACCGGCACCGCGCTCACCGCGATCCGGACCGGCGCACCCACCCGGACGCCGATCCGGCCGAACCCGATGGCCCGTTGGCGAATTGGCCCCCGGCGTGCGCGGCCCGACCTCTCCCTGAGGCCGGGCCCCTCACGACCAGCCAACCTCCGGACGAGGACGGGCACTTCCGTGACCACCGTGCCGATCGACCTCTCCCGCCCCGTGAACGGCCCTGCGCTGGCTCAGTCTCCGCCCTTGGAGGAGCAGCATGTTGCACTCCCCGGCCCGGTATCAGCGCCGCATCGCCCGTCGTCCGAGAACGGTCGTCGTCCAGGCTGACTCTTTCTGCAACCTGGACTGCACCTACTGCTGCCTGCCCGACCGCAAGCGGCGGGCACCGATGTCGGTCGCGATCGCCGAGGCGGTGGCCCGCTCCGTCGCCGAGTTCGCCGATACGACGTCACCGGAGCCGGTCGAGGTGGTCTGGCGCGCCGGTGAGCCACTGGTCGTCGGCCGCTCGCGACTCGCGGAGCTGTTGGCCCCGTTCGAGCCGTTGCCCAGTCCCAAGCGTCCACCGCCGCATTCTGGCTCGGCCACTGGCCACGCGGCGTCCTGGCCTCGCTGATCTGACACCGACGCGCGCGAACGTTCCGCTGCCCGTGACGGTGGCAGCGCCGCGTCCGATCCCCATTCACGTAGGAGACTTCCATGGCTGCTGCGCCGCCGCAAAGCCCCCGTCCGATCACGCCTCGGCTACCGACCGGCCCGACCTTCGACCAGGAGCTGTGCGGGCTCGTGCTCGACACCGCGCCCCGTCTGTTCGCCGTCGTCCAGGTATATGGCGAGGGCCTCCCGGACGTCGACGGGTGGATCGTGGCCTGGGGGGTCGCCGACCACAGCGGGCGAGCGCACGTGATCAGCATCGACGGGCAGGCGCGCATGACCCTCACGTCTCCCGATCGGGCCTTGCGCCATTTCACCAGGCGACCGGGGATCACCGCACGGCTGGTCTGGCTCGCACAGCCGAGTGCAGCAACAGTGGATCGGACCGAAGCCGCCTGACCTAGACCTGCTGGCCCGCGCCGGTCACGCGCTGAATGTCGCGAACGTCTCACATTGCGTCAAGTGCCGTGGTACGTTCCGTACTCCAACAGAAAATAGGCGACCCCGGCGGTGCTGGAACACCCCGGGGTCCGGCAACAGGAGCTGTAACTCCCGATGCGCGTCCATCGTAACGCCCACGTGCGCGACTTCACCGTGCTGCCCAACCGCGTGCTGCAGTACCGACGGCTGTCCTACACCGCCCGCGGCCTGCTCGCGGACCTCCTCTCCCGCCCGGACGGCTGGCGCGAAGACGGCCGGCACATGGCCGACACCAGCCCCCAGGGGCGAGGCGCCGTCCGCAAGGCCCTGAAGGAGCTGGCCGACGCCGGGTACTACCGGGTCGAGAAGATCCGGATGCCGGACGGCACGATCCGCACCGAAACCCACGTCTACGACACCCCTCAGCTCGCGCGGCCGAGTGCCACCCCTCCGGCGTCCGGTGGAGCGACTGCCGGTCGCGCAGTCGGCTCTGTAGTAAAGAACCGGCAGCAAGAACCCACCCTCCCGCCACCTCCGGATTCCGAAGAGGTCCGCGAGGCGGTCGCCACCCTGTTCCGGGTGATCCGGCCCGAGCCGCGTCTGCGCCTCGGCGAGGCCGAGGCCCGGGAGTTGGCGCCCCTCGTCGCACAGTGGCTGCAGCACGGCGCGACCCACGCCGACCTCGCCCACGCCCTGCTGCCGGGCCTGCCCACCCCGATGCACTCGGCGGCAGCGGTGCTCCGCTACCGCCTGGAACACAAGATGCCGCCCACCCAGCCCACCGCACGGCCACCGGCCCGGTACGCCGAGTGCGCCAAGTGCCACGACCCCGTGTCCCGACCGGGCATCTGCCGCCCGTGCGCCGGCCTGACAGCCCGAACCCCCACGGTCGGCCGGGGCGCGGACGTGGCAGCCGCAGGTGCCGCCCGAGTCCGAACCGCCCTGCGCTCGGCGATGACCGGCAGTCGGCCCGCGCAGCTCGCCGCCTGAGACACGCTGTCCCGCCGATCCGGGCGACACGCAGCTCCTCGGCCGCCACCCAGCTGATCGTCCCGCCCACCTCGGGCCGCGTGGCCACCGCCCTCGGCCCAGTCGACAGCGGCTGGCTCCTCCACTGACCCGCACCACACCACCGAGACCATCACGACAGAAAGCGACCACCATGCAGCACCGCGTCCGCGCCGTCCTCCTCACCCCGAACAACACCACGCTGCTGATCAAGCGCATCCGCCCCGGCATCGACCCGTACTGGGTGATCGTCGGCGGCAAGATCGAGTCGACCGATGCCAGCCCCGAGGAGGCCCTGCTGCGGGAGGTCCGCGAGGAGATCGCGGGCGAGGCTGAGATCGTCAGCCTCCTCCACACCATCGAGACGGACGACGAGCGTCAGGACTTCTACCTCGCCACCATCGAGAAGTGGAGCTTCGAGGACCGCACCGGCCCCGAGTTCAGCCAGGAAGGCCGAGGCGAGTACGTCCTCGAAGAGATCCCCCTCACCGCCGAATCCCTCGACGCGATCAACCTCCTCCCCCAAGAGATCGGTGCGGTCCTCCGCGAGGAGGTCGGACGCGGGGATCGGACCGGTGGCTTCATCAGTGCACCGACCTGCTGCCCGGAGCACTGAGCGGCGAAGACAGGCGGGCACCCGCCGGCAGGCGGGTGGGGGGTGGATGGTGGGGAACGGCGGCAAACCTGCCCACCGCAGCAGATGCCCCACGGGTGCCCCCCGCGACGGGCGAAAAGGATCCGGACACGCCACTGCCGCGCGAACCCGTGGGTTTCGCGCGGCAGCAGGTCGAGCCGAAGACGATCTCAGACGTTGAAGCCGAGGGCGCGGAGCTGCTCGCGGCCGTCGTCGGTGATCTTGTCGGGGCCCCACGGCGGCATCCAGACCCAGTTGATGCGCAGGTCCTGCACCAGGCCGTCGGTGGCGGTCTTGGCCTGGTCCTCGATGACGTCGGTCAGCGGGCAGGCCGCCGAGGTGAGCGTCATGTCGATGGTGGCCACGTCGGACTCGTCGATGTGGATGCCGTAGATCAGGCCCAGGTTGACGACGTCGATGCCCAGTTCGGGGTCGACGACGTCCATCAGGGCCTCGGTCAGGTCCTCGACCGAGACCGTGCCGGCGGTGGTGCCGACGATGATGCCGGGCTGCTGCTCCTCCGCAGCGGAGGCCTCGGCGGCGGTGGTGGTGCTCTCGTCACTCATGGTCTTGTCCTCCTCTGCGGGTTCAGTCGTTCACGGTGGGGTTCTGGGCGAGCGCCTGGGCGGTGGCGTCCTTCCAGGCCATCCAGCTGAGCAGGGCGCACTTGACCCGGGCCGGGTACTTGGAGACGCCGGCGAACGCGACCGCGTCCTCCAGCACCTCCTCGTCGCCCTCGCCCTGCCCCTTGCTCTGCATCAGCTCCAGGAAGGCCTCCTGGACCGCCTGCGCCTCGCCCACGGTCTTGCCGACGACCAGGTCGTTGAGCACTGAGGCGCTCGCCTGGCTGATCGAACAGCCCTGCGACTCGTACGAGACGTCCGCGACGGTGGCGCCGTCGAGCTTCACCCGCAGGGTGATCTCGTCGCCGCACGTCGGGTTGACGTGGTGCACCTCGGCGTCACCGTCCCGCAGCCCCTTGCCGTGCGGGTTGCGGTAGTGGTCCAGGATGATGTCCTGGTACATCGAGTCGAGCTTCATGGTTCGTCCTGCCCCGTCCCGTCAGCCGAAGAAGTTCCGGACGTGGTGCAGGCCGTCGATCAGTGCGTCGACCTCGCCCGGCGTCGAGTACAGATAGAACGACGCCCGCGTGGTCGCCGGAATTCCGTACCGCAGGCACACCGGCCGCGCGCAGTGGTGGCCGACGCGCACGGCGATGCCCTGCTCGTCCAGCACCTGGCCCACGTCGTGCGGGTGGATGTCGCCGAGGGTGAAGGAGATCGCGGCGCCGCGGTCCACGGCCGTGCGCGGGCCGATGATCCGCAGGTCCGGGACCTCCAGCAGTCGCTCGACGGCGTACTCGGTGATCGCGTGCTCGTGCGCCGCGATCTTCTCCATGCCGATGTCCTGGAGGTAGTCGATGGCCGCGCCGAGCCCGACCGCCTGGGCGATCGGCGGGGTGCCGGCCTCGAACTTGTGGGGCGCCGGGGCGTAGGTGGACGAGCCCATGGTGACGGTCTCGATCATCTCGCCGCCGCCGAGGAACGGCGGGAGGTCCTCCAGCAGCTCGTGCCGGCCCCAGAGCACGCCGATGCCGGTCGGGGCCAGCATCTTGTGGCCGGTGAAGGCGACGAAGTCGGCCTCCAGCGCCTGCACGTCCAGCACCATGTGCGGCGCGGCCTGCGAGGCGTCGATGACGACCAGCGCGCCGACCGACTGGGCCTTGCGGACGATCGTCTCGACCGGGTTGACCGTGCCCAGCAGGTTGGAGACCAGGGTGAAGGAGACCACCTTGGTCTTCTCGGTGATCAGCTCGTCGATGTTCGACAGGTCGAGCCGGCCCTCGTCGGTCAGCCCGAACCACTTGAGCTTCGCACCGGTGCGCTGCGACAGCAGCTGCCACGGGACGATGTTGGAGTGGTGCTCCATCTCCGTGATGACGATCTCGGAGTCGGCGTCCACCCGGTAGGGCTCGTCGGCCCAGCCGAGCATGTTGGCGACGAGGTTGAGCGACTCCGAGGCGTTCTTGGTGAAGATCACCTCGTTGCGGCTCGGCGCGTTGACGAACGCCGCGACCTTGTCCCGGGCGCCCTCGTACAGCGCCGTGGCCTCCTCGGCGAGCACGTGCACGCCGCGGTGGACGTTGGCGTTGTGCCGCTCGTAGTAGGCGGTCAGGGCTTCCAGCACCTGGCGCGGCTTCTGCGAGGTGGCCGCGTTGTCCAGGTAGACCAGCGGCTTGTCGTCGTGCAGCATCCGCTGGAGGACCGGGAAGTCCTTGCGGATCGCGTCGGTGTCGAGCAGTCCCGTGAACGGATGGGTCACTCGGACGCGCCCCCCTTCACGTACGCCTCGTAGCCCTCTTCCTCCAGCTTGTCGGCCAGCTCGGCGCCGCCGGACTCGACGATGCGGCCGCCCGCGAAGACGTGGACGTGGTCGGGCTTGATGTACCGCAGGATGCGGGTGTAGTGGGTCACCAGCAGGGTGCCGACCTCGCCGGTCGAGCGGACCCGGTTGATGCCCTCGGAGACGATCCGCAGCGCGTCGACGTCCAGGCCGGAGTCGGTCTCGTCGAGGATCGCGATCTTCGGCTTGAGCAGCTCCAGCTGGAGGATCTCGTGGCGCTTCTTCTCGCCGCCGGAGAAGCCCTCGTTGACGTTGCGCTCGGCGAAGGCCGGGTCCATCTGGAGGGCGGCCATCGCCTCCTTGACCTCCTTCACCCACAGCCGCAGCTTCGGGGCCTCGCCGCGGACGGCGGTGGCGGCGGTGCGCAGGAAGTTGCTGACCGAGACGCCGGGGACCTCGACCGGGTACTGCATGGCCAGGAAGACGCCGGCCTTGGCGCGCTCGTCGACGGACATCTCCAGGACGTCCTCGCCGTCCAGCAGCACCGAGCCGCCGGTGACGGTGTACTTGGGGTGGCCGGCCAGCGAGTAGGCCAGGGTGGACTTGCCGGAGCCGTTCGGACCCATGATGGCGTGGGTCTCGCCCTGCTTCACGGTCAGGTCGACACCCTTCAGGATCTCGCGCGGGCCGTTCTCGGCCTCCACGGAGACGTGCAGGTCGCGGATTTCAAGGGTTGCCATGTGTACTCAGGACTCCTGGTTGACGGAGACGAGCACATCGTCCCCTTCGATCTTTACGGGGTAGACAGCGACCGGCTTGGTGGCGGGCAGGCCGGAGGGCTTGCCGGTGCGCAGGTCGAAGCTGGAGCCGTGCAGCCAGCACTCGATCATGCAGTCCTCGACCTCGCCCTCGGAGAGCGAGACGTTCGCGTGCGAGCAGGTGTCGTTGATCGCGAACACCCCCTCGTCGGTGCGGACGACCGAGACCGGCACGCCGTTCAGGTCCACGCGCTTGGGAACGTCCTCCTGGAGGTCGCTCAGCGCGCAGGCACGCAGGAAGGTCATCGGGCTCAGACCGCCGATTCCAGCTCGGCGTCGATCTTCTCCATGAGCTGGTCCTGGATCTCGGCCACGCCGATCTGCTGGAGCAGCTCGGCGAAGAAGCCGCGTACGACCAGGCGGCGGGCCTCGTCGGCCGGGATGCCGCGGGCCTGCAGGTAGAACAGCTGCTCGTCGTCGAAGCGGCCGGTCGCCGAGGCGTGGCCGGCGCCGACGATCTCGCCGGTCTCGATCTCCAGGTTCGGGATCGAGTCGACCCGGGCGCCGTCGGTGAGCACCAGGTTCCGGTTGAGCTCGTAGGTGTCGGTGCCGAGCGCGGCGGCGCGGATCAGCACGTCGCCGACCCAGACCGCGTGGGCGTCCTGGCCCTGGAGCGCGCCCTTGTACGCCACGTTCGACCGGCAGTGCGGCGTGTCGTGGTCGACGACCAGGCGGTGCTCGAGGTGCTGGCCGGCGTCGGCGAAGTAGAGGCCGAACAGCTCGGCCTCGCCGCCGGGGCCGGCGTAGTTGACCCGCGGGTGCAGGCGGACCAGGTCGCCGCCGAAGGTGACGACCACGGACTTGTAGGAGGCGTCCCGGCCGACCAGCGCGTTGTGCTGGGCGACGTGGACGGCGTCGCGCTCCCAGTCCTGCACGGAGACGAAGGTGAGCTTGGCGCCCTCGCCGACCAGCAGCTCGACGTTGGCGGCCCGGGTGCCGGTGCCCGCGTGGTTCAGCACCACGACCGCCTCGGCGAACGGCTTGACGTCGATCACCACGTGGGCGAAGCGGACCCCGCCCTCGCCGCGCACGTCGATCCTGACCGGCTCGGTCAGCACCGCCTCCTTGGGGACGGTGACCACCAGGGCCTGCTCGAAGGCGCTGAACGCCTGCGCGGCGACCCGGTCGACCGGCGTGCCCGCCTTGCCCAGGCGGGCGTCGTCGCGGCCGACGGTCTCGGCGGTGACGCCGTCCGGCAGCGTGAACTCGACCTTGTCCTCGCCCCGCTCCGCGGCGGCGGCGGTGCCGTCGTGCAGCCCGCCGAGGCGGTGCAGCGGGGTGAACCGCCAGTCCTCCTCGCGGCCGGTGGGCACCGGGAAGTCGTTCACGTCGAAGGACGGCTTGACCGCGACGCGCGCGTCGATCGGCTGCTGGACGGTGGTCCGGCCGGTGCCGGGGCCGGCGAGCTGCGCGCCCGCGCCGGCGGTGCCGACCTCGATCGACCCGGCGGTGGTGGAGCCGGTGGTGTTCTGCTCAGCCATGGCTGTTCGTAGTGCTCTCTTCCTCGGAAATCAACGGACGGCGGTGGCGGCCGGGGTCAGCCGACCGCGCCCTCCATCTGCAGCTCGATCAGCCGGTTGAGCTCCAGCGCGTACTCCATCGGCAGCTCGCGCGCGATCGGCTCGACGAAGCCGCGGACGATCATCGCCATCGCCTCGAACTCGGTCAGGCCGCGGCTCATCAGGTAGAACAGCTGGTCCTCGCTGACCTTGGAGACGGTCGCCTCGTGGCCCATGGACACGTCGTCCTCACGGACGTCCACGTACGGGTAGGTGTCCGAGCGGGAGATGGTGTCGACCAGCAGCGCGTCGCACAGCACGTTGGACTTGGCGCCCTTGGAGCCCTCGCCGATCTCGATCAGACCGCGGTAGGAGGTCCGGCCGCCGCCGCGCGCCACCGACTTGGAGACGATGTTGGAGGAGGTGTTCGGCGCCATGTGCACCATCTTGGCGCCGGCGTCCTGGTGCTGGCCCTCGCCCGCGAAGGCGATCGACAGGGTCTCGCCCTTGGCGTGCTCGCCCATCAGGTAGACGGCCGGGTACTTCATGGTGACCTTGGAGCCGATGTTGCCGTCGACCCACTCCATGGTCGCGCCCTCGTACGCCACGGCGCGCTTGGTGACCAGGTTGTAGACGTTGTTCGACCAGTTCTGGATGGTCGTGTAGCGGCAGCGGCCGCCCTTCTTGACGATGATCTCGACGACCGCCGAGTGCAGCGAGTCGGAGGAGTAGATCGGCGCGGTGCAGCCCTCGACGTAGTGGACGTAGGCGTCCTCGTCGACGATGATCAGCGTCCGCTCGAACTGGCCCATGTTCTCGGTGTTGATCCGGAAGTAGGCCTGCAGCGGGATGTCGACGTGCACGCCCTTCGGCACGTAGATGAACGAGCCGCCGGACCACACCGCGGTGTTCAGCGCGGCGAACTTGTTGTCGCCGGCCGGGATGACGGTGCCGAAGTACTCCTTGAAGATCTCCGGGTGCTCGCGCAGCGCGGTGTCGGTGTCCAGGAAGATGACGCCCTGCTCCTCCAGGTCCTCGCGGATCTGGTGGTAGACGACCTCGGACTCGTACTGGGCGGCGACGCCGGCGACCAGGCGCTGCTTCTCCGCCTCCGGGATGCCGAGCTTGTCGTAGGTGGCCTTGATGTCCGCCGGCAGGTCCTCCCAGGACTCGGCCTGCTTCTCGGTGGAGCGGACGAAGTACTTGATGTTGTCGAAGTCGATGCCGGTGAGGTCGGAGCCCCAGGTCGGCATGGGCTTCTTGCCGAACAGCTTCAGGCCCTTGAGACGCAGGTTGAGCATCCACTCGGACTCGTTCTTCTTCGCGGAGATGTCGCGCACGACGTCTTCGCTGAGCCCGCGCTTGGCCGCGGCACCGGCGGTGTCCGGGTCGGCCCAGCCGTACTCGTAAGTGCCCAGGCCTTCGAGCTCCGGGTGCGAAACGGTGTCAGTCATGCGAGCTTCCTAACGCGCGGACGCTGAATCTTCGGTGGACGTACCGGCAGTCGGCACCGCATCGGAGCCGCGGCCCGAAGGCGGCCGGGCGGACGACGATGCGGCACCGGGTGCCGGCACATAGGTGGTGCAGACCCCGTCGCCGTGGGCGATCGTGGCCAGCCGTTGCACATGGGTGCCCAGGATCCGGGAGAAGACCTCGGTCTCCGCCTCGCAGAGCTGCGGGAACTGCTCGGCGATGTGCGCGACCGGGCAGTGGTGCTGGCAGAGCTGGGCGCCCGCCGGGGCCTTGGCCGCGGCCGACGGGACACGCCGCACCGTGGCAGCGTACCCGTCCGCGCTCAGGGCCTGGGCGAGCGCCTCGGTGCGCTCTCCTGCGGCGGCCTGGCGCAGGGCCTCCAGGTACTTCTCGGCCTGCTTGCCGAACCGGGCGCGGGCGAAGGCGGCGACCGCCTCCTCGCCCGCCTTGCCGCCGCCCACCGAGTCCGCGATCCAGCGCAGCGCGTCGGCGGCGAGCTGGTCGTACGCCTGGTAGAAGGCGTCCCGGCCGGCGTCGGTGAGGGCGAAGACCTTGGCCGGACGACCCCGGCCGCGGCTTCCGTAGACCCGCTGTTCGCGGGACTCGACCAGGCCGGTGGCGACCAGCCCGTCGAGGTGGCGGCGGACGGCGGCGGCGGTGAGGCCGAGCCGGTTCGCCAGGTCGGCGGCGGAGGAGGGGCCGTGGTCCAGGATCGACCGGGCGACCCGGTCCCGGGTGGCCCGGTGGCCCTCCAGCAGCACCTCGGCCGCCGTCACGGGCACGTCACAGGAGGAGGCCGTCTCGGCCTCCTGCTGGTGGGCGTGCTCGCGCATGTTTTTCACAACACCAGTGTTGCGTAATTACTTCCGCCGGGACAAGCCGTGATCCAGGCCTCACCGGTGGCATCTGTCACGCAGGTAAGCCTTACCTGGCCTGCGAAAACGATCATCGAGCCGCCGTCCGGGACGGATGTCGGGCCCTCTTAGACTCGCCGGTATGCACTCCGAACCCGCGGTCCAGATCGCCGGGCTGGTCAAACGCTACGACGACAAGCTCGCGGTGGACGGCCTCGACCTCACCATCCCGACCGGCGCGATCACCGCCGTCCTCGGCCCCAACGGCGCCGGCAAGACCACCACCATCGAGACCTGCGAGGGCTACCGCCGCCCCGATGCCGGCACCGTCCGGGTCCTGGGCCTCGACCCGGTCACCCAGAGCGCCGCGCTGCGGCCCCGGATCGGCGTCATGCTGCAGTCCGGCGGCGTGTACGCGGGCGCGCGCGCCGTCGAGATGCTGCGGCACACCGCCAAGCTGCACGCCCACCCGCTGGACGTGGACGCCCTGGTCGAGCGCCTCGGCCTCGGCTCCTGCGGCCGCACCACCTACCGGCGGCTGTCCGGCGGCCAGCAGCAGCGGCTCGCCCTGGCGATGGCCGTGGTCGGCCGCCCCGAGCTGGTCTTCCTGGACGAGCCCACCGCGGGCCTCGACCCGCAGGCCCGCCGGGCCACCTGGGAGCTGGTGCGCGACCTGCGCCGGGACGGCGTCACCGTGGTCGTCACCACCCACCACATGGACGAGGCCGAGCAGCTCGCCGACCGGGTCGCCATCGTCGACGGCGGCCGGGTGATCGCCGACGGCACCACCGAGGAGCTCTGCCGCGGCGGCGCGGAGAGCGCCCTGCACTTCGACGGCCCGCCCGGCCTCGACCTCGGCCCGCTGCTCAAGGAGCTGCCCGAGGGCGCCACGGCCACCGAGACCGCCCCCGGCAGCTACCGCGTCGAGGCGCCCGTCGACCCCCGGCTGGTGGCCACCGTCACCGGCTGGTGCGCGGCCTCGGGCATCCTGCCCGAGCGGTTGTCCGTCCAGCGCCGCAGCCTGGAGGACGTCTTCCTCGACCTGACCGGACGGGAGCTCCGATCGTGACCAGTACGGACTACTCCCCCAAGCCGGGCCCCGCGCCGGTCGGCCGGATGCTGCTGGCCCAGACCGCGTTCGAGACCCGGATGCTGCTGCGCAACGGTGAGCAGCTGCTGCTCACCGTGGTCATCCCGACCGTGCTGCTGGTGCTGTTCTCCGCCGTGGACATCGTCGCGGTCGAGGGCCCCGGCAAGCGGGTCGACTTCCTGGCCCCCGGCCTGCTGGCGCTGGCCGTGATGTCCACCGCCTTCACCGGCCAGGCCATCGCCACCGGCTTCGAGCGCCGCTACGGCGTGCTGAAGCGGCTCGGCGCCAGCCCGCTGCCGCGCTGGGCGCTGCTGACCGCCAAGACCGGCTGCGTCCTGGTGACGGAGGCGCTGCAGGTGGCACTGCTGTCGGTGATCGCGCTGGCCCTCGGCTGGTCCCCGCACGGGCTCGCCACACCGCAGGGGGCACTGACCGTCGCCGCCCTGCTGGTCCTCGGCACCGCCGCCTTCTCCGGGCTCGGCCTGCTGATGGCCGGCACCCTGAAGGCCGAGGCCACCCTGGCCGGCGCCAACCTGGTGTTCGTCCTGCTGCTGCTGGCCGGCGGGGTGATCGTGCCGCTGAGCCGGTTCCCCGACACCGTGCGGTCGGTGCTGGAGCTGCTGCCGATCTCGGCGCTCTCGGACGGCCTGCGGTCGGTGCTCCAGGACGGCGCCCCGGTGCCGTGGGCGGACCTCGGCCTCCTGGCCGGCTGGTCGGTGCTCGGCCTGGCCGCGGCCGCCCGCTTCTTCCGCTGGGAGTAGCCGGCGGCCGCCGACGCGCGACGCCCCCCGGCCGGAGTCGGCCGGGGGGCGTCGTGGTCATCGGGCCGCGGAGCGTCAGCTCTCGCTGCCGCTGCGGCGCTTGCGGGCGAGCAGGACGAGCGCGCCGCCGACCAGCAGCACGCCGCCGCCGGCCGCCGCGATCATCGGGGTCGCGTCGCTGCTACCGGTCTGGGCGAGCGCCGGCGCGCTGGTGGTGGGCGACGGGGTCGCGGTCGGGGTCGGGGTCCTGCTCGGGGTCGGCGTGGCCGAGGGGGTCTTGCTCGGGGTGGGCGTGGCCGACGGGGTGGGGGTCGCGGTCGGCGTCGGCGTCGGCGTCGGGGTCGGGGTGGGCGTCTTGGTGGGGGTGGGCGTGGGGGTCGGAGTCGGCGTGTGGCACGGCTCGATGGTCTTGGTCTCGTTGATGTTCCAGCCCTTCTCGTTCGGGTTCTCCGTGGTGGTGACCACCAGGTTCGCCTTGATCGGGGCGTTGTGATCCTTCACCGGGAAGGTGCCGTGGTACTCCTTCGGGAAGATCTTGGCGTCCAGGACCTTCTCGCCGTCGATGGTGAGGCTGACGGTGTTCTTCACGGTCTCGTTGCCGCTGTAATTGATCAGATCGATCACGATCTTGTCGCAGGTCACCGTCCAACTCGGCACGTGCGCCGAGGCGTTGGTGGCCAGTGCCAGGGGCAGGAGAAAACCGGCCGCAGCCGTGCCGGCGAGTGCCGCCGCGCCGATCGCGAAGTGCCGCTGCTGTCGCGCCATTACTTGTTCCCCTCCGAACGGTCTTGTGCAGCAGGCGTGTTGAGTGGTTCGCGGTGGCCCGCTACGACTGTCCGGGGGACTCTACCGGCACTCCCGCACCCCGCCACACCCCGCCGTACGACCGGATATCGACTGTCCGTCCGTCTTCCGATGTGCTTGACCAGCCCATCACAGCCGCCACCTCGCAGAACGCGGATTCGGCAAACCTGAATGGACTTCGCCATCTTCAAGACAGAACGGAGCCCCCGGCGATCGGGTTCAATCACCGAGGGCTCCGATTCAGTCAGCCGACGAACAGCGGGCCATTCCGGCCTTTCCGTCGATTCCACCCCTCCGGGCCGCGGCCCCGCGGGGCCGGGAGCGCCGGGGAGCGGGAGCGCCGCAGGGCCGGGTCCGACCGGCTCAGGCCTTCCTGGCCGCCTTGCGCCGGGCGGCCACCACGATCGCGCCGCCGGCCGCGAGCACGACCGCGCCGCCGATCGCCAGCGGCAGCACCGGGCCGGAGCCGGTGTGCGCCAGGTCGCCGCCCGCGTCCGGCCGGGCGGACGGGCTGCCCGAGGCCGCCGGAGCGGTCGTCGAGCCGCCGGCCGACGGACTGGCCGAGCCGCTCGCGCTGGGCGCGCCGCTCGTCGGGGCGGACGGGCTGCCCGAGGGGCTCGCCGAACCGCTCGGGGAGGTCGACGCGCTCGGCGTGGCCGACGGCGAGCCGCTCGGCACGGTCGGCGGGACCGTCGGCGGGACGGTCGGCGTGCCGGACGGCGTCGGGACGGTGGTGCCCGGCAGGCAGCCGGTGAAGGGGTAGTGGTGCGTCTCCGCACCGCCCTTGCCGGTCAGCGAGGCGGCGATCACCGAGCCGTTGACCGGACCGCCGCTGCCGAGGTCGAAGGCGGCGTTCGGCGCGAGCACGGTGCCGGCCCAGGCGGCCTGGCTGTTCTTGACCACCTTGGTGGCGGTCGGGAAGTTCCAGAGCAGCTTGGCCCGGATCGCCCCGCCCGCGGCGCTCTGCAGCTTGTCGTCCAGCACGAAGGCCTTCTTGCCCTCGTCCCACAGGTGGAAGCCGGTGGTCCCGGCCGCCGCCATGTCGTACGAGCCGCCGGTCACGTTGACCACCGTGACCGAGCCGGCCGGCACCTTGAGGTAGACGTCCTTGGCGCCCTGGAGCTTCGCCGCGTCGACGGTGAAGCTGTTGTACTTCGCGTCCCCGCCGGCGAACGTCAGCTTGGCGCCCTCGGCCTGGACGGTGGCGCCGGCGGTCTGCGGCACGGCGGCCAGCGAGGTGGCGGCGGCGCGCAGCTTGGCGAACTCGGCCTTGAAGTCGATCGGCGAGGGGCCCTGGCCGACGGTGCCCTGGTGGGCCTGGACGACAGCGCCGTCGGCCTTGGAGCCGAAGACGCCGTTGCCCTTCATCACCTGGGTGTTCTGGCCGGTGATCTTGCCGGCCACGACCAGGGCGTTCTTCCCTGGCAGGGCGTCGACCTCGGCCGGGGTGAGCTCCTGGCCGACCGAGAAGCCGCCGGTGAAGTCGGCGTCGCCGCCGACCGCGACCGCGCCCTCGGCGTCCGGGGTGTGGGTGTCGTTGCCCTCGATGAACTCGCCGTAGAGGTTGGCGACCCCGAGGCTGCGGCACTCCTGGTCGGCGCCGACGGCCTGGGCGGCCGGCGCGACGAGGCCGGCCAGTGCGAGTGAGCCACCGACGGCGAGCGCGGCGGCGGAAGTGGATATGCGCATGTGCAGGATCTCCGCTTACGTGCGGGAGGAGTGGGGAATGGCCCACAAGAGGTATGGACCAATCCGCACTCTTACGGCCAAACGGGTAATTGGTCAAGACCAATGCGTTCACTGTCCGAACCACCCCGTTTTGTCCGCGCGTCCCTCCCCCGCGTGTCGCCGCCCGCCGGCTCCGCGCCCGCCCGTCCCGCCGCCCGCGCCCCGCCCCAAGATCGCCTGTAAGGCCGCCTACGATGGACCCCGTGCCTAACCCCTTCTCCCTGCTCGCCGAGCGCTGGCAGCCATCCGCCGAGATGGTCCGGCGCGCCGCGTTCGCCGCGCTGGTGATGAGCGTGGTGATCGTCGTCACCGGCGGCGCCGTCCGGCTCACCGCCTCCGGCCTCGGCTGTACGACCTGGCCCCGCTGCACCGACGAAAGCCTGACGCCCACCGCCGAGATGGGCTTCCACGGCGTCGTCGAGTTCACCAACCGGATGCTCACCTACGTGCTGAGCGCCGCCGTCGGCTGGGCGATCCTGGCCGCCCGCTGCCACCGCCCCTGGCGCCGCAGCCTCACCAAGCTCGGCTGGGCCCAGTTCTGGCTGGTGATGAGCAACGCCGTGCTCGGCGGCATCACCGTGCTGACCGGCCTCAACCCGTACACCGTGGCACTGCACATGATCGCCGCGATGGCCCTGGTCTGGGTCGCGCTGCTGATGTGGGAGCGGTCCAAGGAGGGCGACGGCCCGGCCGCGCTCGCGGTGGCCCGGCCGATCCACCAGCTCTCGTACGTCCTGGTCACCGCGATCGGCCTGCTCGTCGCGGCCGGCACGCTGGTGACCGGCGCCGGCCACCACCCCGGCACGCCCAAGGACAACAAGATCGTCCCGCGCATCCCGATCGACTACGACCGCCTGGCCCAGTTCCACGCCGACTTCGCGTTCGTCTCGGTCGGCCTGGCCATCGCGGTGATCTTCGTCTTCGCCGCCGTCAAGGCCCCGCAGCCCGCCCGCGCCCGGGCCAAGGAGCTGCTCGCCGTCCTGCTGTTGCAGGGCGTGCTCGGCTTCGTCCAGTACTTCACCGACGCCCCCGAGCTCATGGTCGGGCTGCACATGCTCCTCGCCGCCCTCACCTGGATCGCCGCGCTGCGCGTCCCGCTCGCCCTGCGCACCCGCGCGGACGCGGCGGCGGCCGACCAGCTGCCCGCCCAGGCCCCGCAGACCGCCTCGGTCTGACCCCGGCGACACGCACGACGGCCCGGTTCCCCCACGCGGGGGAACCGGGCCGTCGCCGCGTCCGGGGCCGGGCTCAGCCGCCGATCTGGATGCCGGCCATCCGCTTCCACTCGTACGCGCCGGTCTTCACCTTGAGGCCCAGCTCGCCCTCGAAGTCGTCGTGGAGGGTCAGCCCGGCCAGCTCCGCGGCCCGGCGGCCGACGGCGTAGCTGGGGGCCACCTGGTCGCCCCAGGCGCCGTCCGCGCCCACCACGACGATCCGGGTGGCCACGGCGCCGACGTACTCGACGACCGCGTCGGCGCTGCCGCCGTGCTGCCGGGCGAAGCTGGTCAGGTTCTTGGCGATGCGCTTGGCGCGGCGCTCGGTACGGGCGTCCGGCGCCGCGGCGGTGGCGGTCTCTGCGCTGCTCATGCCCGCATGCTACCCACCGGTAGCGCCGCTGGCGACGGGACCGGCCTGTGCACCGGGCCACATACTGGAGGAGTGACCTTCAAAGGCTGGCCCGCCGAGGCGCTCGACTTCTACGAGCACCTGGAAGCCGACAACTCCAAGACCTTCTGGCAGGCCCACAAGGACCGGTACGAGGACGCCGTGCGCGCCCCGATGGAGCAGCTGCTCGCCGAACTGGAGCCCGAGTTCGGGCCCGGCAAGGTGTTCCGCCCCAACCGCGACATCCGGTTCAGCGCCGACAAGTCCCCGTACAAGACCCACATCGGCGCGCATCTGGAGAGCGGCGGTTACATCCAGCTCTCCGCCGACGGCCTGGCCTGCGGCAACGGCTTCTACCAGCTCGCCCCGGACCAGCTGGAGCGCTACCGGGCCGCCGTCGCCGAGGACGTCAGCGGCGCCGAGCTGGAGCGGGTGATCGCCCGGGTGGAGGAGCAGGGCCCGCGGGTGGTCGGCCGGGACTCCCTCAAGTCGGCCCCCCGCGGCTACCCCAAGGACCACCCCAGGATCGTCCTGCTGCGCCACAAGGGCCTGGTGGCCTGGCAGGAGTGGGAGCCGGCGAAGTGGCTGGGCACCCGCGCCGCCCACACCCGGATCACCGGCTTCCTGCACGCCTCCCAGCCGCTGCGGGACTGGCTGGACGACCACGTCGGCCCGTCCGAACTGCCCTCCCGCTGAACCCTCCCCGGCACGCGAAGGAGCCCCGGTCCGAACGGACCGGGGCTCCTTCGCGATGAGGCCTACTTGACGAACGGGTCGATCGCGCAGACCACCATCAGCAGCGACAGGTAGGTGATCGACCAGTGGAACAGCCGCATCTCCTTGAGCTTCGCGCCCACGACCCCGGCCTTGGCCCGCCCGTACAGCGCGTGCGCCTCGCGCAGCCACGCCCCGCCCAGCAGCACCGCGGCGACCGGGTACAGCCAGCTCATGTGCCCCAGCGGCCAGAGCGCCAGCGAGACCGCCACCATCACCCAGGAGTAGGCGACGACCTGCTTGCCGACCGCCACGTTGCCCTTGATCACCGGCAGCATCGGCACGCCGGCCCGCTCGTAGTCGTCGCGGACCTTCATCGACAGCACCCAGGTGTGCGGCGGCGTCCAGAAGAACACCACCAGGAACAGCACCACCGCGGCCCAGGACACCGTGTTGGTCACCGAGGACCAGCCGACCAGCACCGGCATGCAGCCGGCGATGCCGCCCCAGACGATGTTCTGCGAGGTGCGCCGCTTGAGCCCCAGCGTGTAGACGAACACGTAGAACAGCAGCGCGCCCAGCGCCAGCCCGGCGGACAGCCAGTTGACCCCGAAGCCCAGCAGCAGGGTCGACACGACGGCGAGCACGATGCCGAACACCAGCGCCTCGCGCGGCGACACCATCCCGGTGACGATCGGCCGCCGCTCGGTGCGCGACATGACCGCGTCGATGTCCCGGTCGATGTACATGTTGAGGGCGTTGGCGCCGCCGGCCGAGAGGTAGCCGCCGACGACGACCTTCAGCACCAGCAGCATGTTCGGCACGCCCTGCTGAGCCAGGAACATCACCGGCACGGTGCTCATCAGCAGCAGCTCGATGATCCGCGGCTTGGTCAGTGCGACGAACGCGCCGACACGGGCCCCGAACGGCCGGTGCGCAGGAGTCGCCCCGGTGACCCCGGCGGGACGGGTTTCGACGGCGGTCACTAACACCCCAACTGAAGATGAATCTTCGCAGGCGTCCACAGGAACGAAGGGTCCCGAATCGTCCGCTCTGCGCGTACCACGACACCATAGACGCTCCATATATCGCATCCGGCTCCGGGGTCCCCCGGCGAGGCGGAACGCACACCCCCGGGTGAACCGCCCCGGCGACGTCCTCGGGGGCCTGCCGCGGGGCCGCTCGCCCGTCCTGACCACCGGAGCGGCGCGGCCCTGCGAATCGGGAGAGTCTGGGACAAATCAATCCCGGCCGTCCCGGTGGGAATCTGCATGCGGAATTGCCGGTTGTCCCAGCACGGAGGGTGAGCCGCGACCCGGACGGTAGGCTCGCACGCAGAAGCGGGATCTACCCTCCGTGACCGGCACCACCCAGCGTCGGGCCCACAGCGCCGTGGCCGACCCGGTCCCCATTCACGGGGTCACTCTTCACAATGGAAGGAGCCCTGAGACAGGGTGAGCACTGCGCCGACGAACGCATTCGAGTGGACCGATCTGGACGAGCGCACGGTTGACACCGCGCGGGTCCTGGCCATGGACGCCGTCCAGAAGGTCGGCAACGGACATCCCGGGACGGCCATGTCGCTGGCACCGGCCGCGTACCTGATCTTCCAGCGGTTCCTGCGCCACGACCCGACGGACCCGTCGTGGGTCGGGCGCGACCGCTTCGTCCTCTCCCCCGGGCACACCAGCCTGACGCTCTACACCCAGCTCTACTTCTCCGGCTACGGCCTGGAGCTGGACGACCTCAAGGCCTTCCGCGTCGCCGGCAGCCGCACGCCCGGTCACCCGGAGCACGGCCACACCGCCGGCGTGGAGACCACCACCGGCCCGCTCGGCCAGGGCATCGCCAACGCGGTCGGCATGGCGATGGCCGCCCGCTACGAGCGCGGCCTGTTCGACCCGGACGCCCCGGCCGGCGAGTCCCCCTTCGACCACACGGTCTGGGCCATCGTCTCCGACGGCGACCTGGAGGAGGGCATCTCCGCCGAGGCCTCGTCGCTGGCCGGCCACCAGAAGCTGGGCAACCTGGTCGCGCTCTACGACGACAACCACATCTCGATCGAGGGCGACACCGAGACGGCCTTCTCCGAGGACGTCCTCAAGCGCTACGAGGCGTACGGCTGGCACGTCCAGCGGGTGACCCCGAAGGCCAACGGCGACATCGACGTGGCCGCCCTCGCCGAGGCGCTGGCCGCGGCCGAGGCCGAGACCTCCCGCCCGTCGATGATCGCGATGCGCACCATCATCGCCTGGCCGGCCCCGGACGCCCAGAACACCGCCAAGGCGCACGGCTCCGCGCTCGGCGCCGCCGAGATCGCCGCCACCAAGAAGGTCCTGGGCTTCGACCCGGAGAAGACCTTCGAGGTCAGCGACGAGGTCATCGAGCACGCCCGCCTGGTCATCAAGCGCGGCAAGGCCGCCCGCGACCAGTGGCAGCAGTCCTTCGACGCCTGGCGCGCCGCCGACCCGCAGCGCGCCGCCGAGTTCGACCGCATCGAGGCCGGCGAGCTGCCCGAGGGCTGGAAGAAGGCCGTCCCCTCCTTCCCGGCCGGCAAGGACGTCGCCACCCGCAAGGCCTCCGGCGACACCCTCAAGGCGATCGGCGCGGTGATCCCGGAGCTGTGGGGCGGCTCGGCCGACCTCGCCGAGTCCAACCTCACCACCATCGACGAGGACGGCTCCTTCCTCCCCGCGGGCAACCCGCTGAAGTCGGCCAGCCCGTACGGCCGGACGATCCACTTCGGCATCCGCGAGCACGCCATGGGCTCGACCATGAACGGCATCGCCCTGCACGGGAAGACCCGCGTCTACGGCGGCACCTTCCTGGTCTTCGCCGACTACATGCGCCCGGCCGTCCGCCTGGCCGCGCTGATGAAGCTGCCGGTCACCTACGTGTGGACGCACGACTCCATCGGCCTCGGCGAGGACGGCCCGACCCACCAGCCGGTCGAGCACCTGGCCTCGCTGCGCGCCATCCCGGGCCTGGCCATGGTCCGCCCGGCCGACGCCAACGAGACCGCCGTCGCCTGGCGCACCATCGTCGAGCGCCACACCACCCACCCCGGCCCGGTCGGCCTGGCCCTGACCCGCCAGGGCGTCCCGACCTTCGACCGCGAGGTCTTCGGCTCCGCCGAGGGCACCGCCAAGGGTGGCTACATCCTGGCCGAGGCCTCCACCGGCGCCCCGCAGGTGATCCTGCTCGGCACCGGCTCCGAGGTCCAGCTGGCCGTCAAGGCCCGCGAGGTGCTGGAGGCCGAGGGCATCGCCACCCGCGTGGTCTCGCTGCCGTCCTTCGAGTGGTTCCAGGAGCAGGACCAGGCCTACCGCGACAGCGTGCTGCCGCCGTCGGTCAAGGCCCGGGTGTCGGTCGAGGCCGGCATCGCCCAGGGCTGGCGCGAGCTGGTCGGCGACCACGGCCGGATCGTCTCGCTGGACCACTTCGGTGCCTCCGCCGACTACAAGGTGCTGTTCGAGGAGTTCGGCATCACCGCCGAGCGCGTGGTGGCCGAGGCCCACAACGCCCTGCGCTCCCTCGAGGCCGTCAACCGCTAGCGGCTCCGGGCCGCGTGCCCGCCCGCACGCGGGCACGCGGCCCCCTCCGACCACCCCACGAAGCACGAAGAACAAAGGGACTGAAGCACCATGACTGACGCACTGAAGCGCCTCAGCGACGAAGGCGTTGCGATCTGGCTGGACGACCTCAGCCGCAAGCGGCTGAACTCCGGCAACCTGGCCGAACTGGTGCAGAACAAGCACGTGGTGGGCGTGACCACCAACCCGACCATCTTCCAGAAGGCCATCGCCGGCTCCGGGGACGACTCCTACGACGGCCAGCTGCGCGACCTCGCCGTCCGCAAGGTCACCACCGACGAGGCGATCCGCATGATCACCACCTCGGACGTGCGCGACGCGGCCGACGTGCTGCGCCCGGTCTACGACGCCTCCAACGGCCGCGACGGCCGGGTCTCCATCGAGGTCGACCCGCGCCTGGCGCACGAGACCGCCACCACCGTGGCCGAGGCCAAGCAGCTGTGGTGGCTGGTCGACCGCCCGAACGTCTTCATCAAGATCCCCGCCACCAAGGCCGGTCTGCCCGCGATCGCCGAGGTCATCGGCAAGGGCATCAGCGTCAACGTCACGCTGATCTTCTCGCTGGAGCGCTACAAGGCCGTCATCGACGCCTACCTGACCGGTCTGGAGGCCGCCAAGGCCAAGGGCCTGGACCTCTCCCAGATCGAGTCGGTCGCCTCCTTCTTCGTCTCCCGCGTGGACACCGAGATCGACAAGCGCCTGGACAAGATCGGCGGCGAGGCCAAGGACCTGCGCTCCAAGGCCGCGCTGGCCAACGCCCGCCTCGCCTACCAGGCGTACGAGGAGGTCTTCGGCAGCGTCGACGGCAAGACCGCCGGCAGCGCCCGCTGGCTCGCCCTGGAGGCCGCCGGCGCCAAGCCGCAGCGCCCGCTGTGGGCCTCGACCGGCGTCAAGGACCCGGCCCTGCCGGACACCCTGTACGTCACCGAGCTGGTCGCCCCCGGCACCGTCAACACGATGCCCGAGGCCACCCTGGACGCCACCGCCGACCACGGCGTGGTCACCGGCAACACCATCGTCCCCAACTACGCGGACGCCAAGGCCGTGCTGGACGCGATCGCCGCGGCCGGCGTGGACTACGACGACGTCGTCCAGCTGCTGGAGGACGAGGGCGTCGAGAAGTTCGAGCAGTCCTGGAAGGAACTGCTCGACACCGTCACCGCCTCGCTCGCCTCCTTCGCCGACGAGAAGTGACCCCTGCTCACAGCCAGCGCACGGAAGGCCCATCAAGTGAGCACTGATTTCCCCGAGTTGACGCCGGAGCCGGACGCGGACGACCTCCCGTCCACCCCCGTCAACCCGCTTCGTGACCCCTCCGACCGACGGCTCCCGCGCATCGCGGGGCCGTCCGGTCTGGTCATCTTCGGGGTCACCGGCGACCTGTCCCGCAAGAAGCTGATGCCGGCCATCTACGACCTGGCCAACCGCGGTCTGCTTCCGCCGGGCTTCTCCCTCGTCGGCTTCGCCCGCCGCGAGTGGGACGACGAGGACTTCGCCAAGGAGGTCCACGACGCCGTCCGGGACCACGCCCGCACCCCGTTCCGGGAGGAGGTCTGGCAGCAGCTCGCCAAGGGCATGCGCTTCGTCCACGGGACCTTCGACGACGACGACGCCTTCGACAAGCTGCGCGAGACCATCGAGGAGCTGGACAAGGCCCAGGGCACCGGCGGCAACTTCGCCTTCTACCTGTCCGTCCCGCCGAAGTTCTTCCCCACCGTCGTCCAGCAGCTCAAGAAGCACGGCCTGGCCGACCCCCCGCAGGGCTCCTGGCGCCGCGCGGTCATCGAGAAGCCCTTCGGCCACGACCTGGAGAGCGCGCAGGAGCTCAACAAGGTCGTCCACGAGGTCTTCCCCCGGGACGAGGTCTTCCGGATCGACCACTACCTGGGCAAGGAGACGGTCCAGAACATCCTGGCGCTGCGCTTCGCCAACCAGATGTTCGAGCCGATCTGGAACCGGTCGTACGTCGACCACGTGCAGATCACCATGGCCGAGGACATCGGCATCGGCGGCCGGGCCGGCTACTACGACGGCATCGGCTCCGCCCGTGACGTGATCCAGAACCACCTGCTCCAGCTGATGGCGCTCACCGCCATCGAGGAGCCGGCGTCCTTCCACCCCAAGGCGCTGGTGGCCGAGAAGCTCAAGGTGCTCAGCGCCGTCAAGCTCCCGGCCGACCTCGGCCAGCACACCGTGCGCGGCCAGTACGCGTCCGGCTGGCAGGGCGGCGAGGAGGTCGTCGGCTACCTGGACGAGGACGGGATCGACCCGGAGTCCAAGACCGACACCTACGCGGCCATCAAGCTGGAGATCAACAACCGCCGATGGGCGGGCGTCCCGTTCTACCTGCGGACCGGCAAGCGCCTGGGCCGCCGGGTCACCGAGATCGCGGTCGTCTTCCAGCGCGCCCCGTACCTGCCCTTCGACTCCTACGCGACCGAGGAGCTGGGGCAGAACGCCCTGGTCATCCGGGTCCAGCCGGACGAGGGCGTGACGGTGCGGTTCGGCTCCAAGGTGCCGGGCACCTCCTTCGAGGTCCGGGACGTCACGATGGACTTCGCCTACGGCGAGTCCTTCACCGAGTCCAGCCCGGAGGCGTACGAGCGGCTCATCCTCGACGTGCTGCTCGGCGACGCCAACCTGTTCCCGCGCCACCAGGAGGTCGAGCTCTCCTGGCAGATCCTCGACCCGATCGAGAAGTACTGGGACGCCCACGGCAAGCCCGCCCAGTACGCGGCGGGGACCTGGGGTCCCGTCGAGGCGGACGAGATGCTCGCACGAGACGGCAGGAGCTGGCGCCGGCCATGAAGATCGACCTCACCAACACGACGTCCAGCAAGATCAACGCCGCGCTGATGGAGGCGCGCCGGGCCCGCGGTTCCGGCGCCGCCGGCATGGTGCTCACCCTGGTGATCGTGACCGACGAGGGCAGCGCCTACGACGCCCTCAAGGCCGCCAACGACGCCTCCCGCGAGCACCCGATGCGCACCCTCGCGGTGATCAAGCGCGCCGGGCGCTCGCCCCGGGCCCGCGCCGAGACCCGGCTGGACGCCGAGATCCTGGTCGGCTCGGACGCCGGCTCCGGCGAAACGGTCGTGCTGCGGATGCACGGCGAACTCGCCGCGCACGCCCAGTCGGTGGTCCTGCCGCTGCTGCTGCCGGACGCCCCGACCGTCGTCTGGTGGCCGGACAACGCGCCGCTGCACCCGGCACAGGACCCGCTGGGCTCGATCGCCCAGCGCCGGATCACCGATGCCGTCACCGCCGAGTCCCCGGTCGGCCAGCTCGCCCAGCGCGCGCAGAGCTACACCCCCGGCGACACCGACCTGGCCTGGACCCGGATCACCGGCTGGCGCTCGATGCTGGCCGCCGCGCTGGACCAGCGGCCGTCCACGATCGTCTCCGCGGTGGTCGAGGGCGAGTCCTACAACCCCAGCGTCGAGCTGCTCGGCCTCTGGCTGAACAACCGGCTGCGCGTGCCGGTCGAGCGGGTCGTCACCAACGGCCCGGGCATCACCGCGGTGCACCTGCGCACCAAGGACGGGGACATCACCCTGGACCGCCCGGACGGCCTGCTGGGCACGCTCTCCATGCCCGGCTCGCCGGACCGCCAGGTGGCGCTCAAGCGGCGCGAGACCTCGGAGCTGATCGCCGAGGAGCTGCGCCGCCTGGACCCGGACGACATCTACGCGACGGCCGTGCGCACGCCCGTCGACCGCCTGGACGAGCCGGCCAACGCCGAGACCGAGGCGGCGGAGAAGGTCGCCCGGGAGGTCACCGAGGAGGCCGAGGACGCCGTCCAGCAGGCCGCCGAGGCCGCCGTGGCCAACCCGGACCGGGTGACCGTCGAGGCGGCGGACAAGAAGCCGGCCCGGAAGGCCTCCGGCAAGCGCACCACCAGGGAAGGCGCATGACCAACGCGACCCCGCAGCTGGTCGTCCACCGGGACAAGGAGCTGATGGCCCAGGCGGCCGCGGCCCGGTTGATCACCCGGATCGTGGACGCCCAGGCCGCCCGCGGCAGCGCCTCGGTGGTGCTCACCGGCGGTCGCAACGGCAACGCCCTGCTGGCCGCGATCGCCGCCTCCCCGGCGCGCGACGCGGTCGACTGGGGCCGGCTGGACCTCTGGTGGGGCGACGAGCGCTTCCTGCCCGCCGCCGACCCGGACCGCAACGCCGTCCAGGCCCGCGCCGAGCTGCTGGACGCCGTCCCGCTCGACCCGGCGCGGGTGCACGAGATGCCCGCCTCGGACGGGGTGGACGGCTCGGACGTGGAGGCCGCCGCCGCCCGCTACGCCGAGGAGCTGGCGAAGGCGGCCGGCCCGGGCGACCGGCTCGGCGTCCCGGCCTTCGACGTGCTGCTGCTCGGCGTCGGCCCGGACACCCACGTCGCCTCGCTCTTCCCCGAGCACCCCGGCGTGCGGGAGACCGAGCTGACCGTGGTCGGCGTGCGCGGGGCCCCCAAGCCCCCGCCGACCCGGATCTCGCTCACCCTCCCGGCGATCCGCACCGCCCGCGAGGTCTGGCTGCTGGCCGCCGGGGAGGACAAGGCGGGCGCGGTCGCGCTGGCCCTGTCCGGCCCCGGCGAGCTCCAGGCGCCCGCCTCCGGCGCGTACGGCCGCAGCCGCACCCTGTGGCTGCTGGACCGCGCCGCCGCGGAGCGGATCCCGCCGCAGCTCTATCCGCCGGCCTCCGCCTGACGGACCCGGCAACGCCGAAGGGCGCCACCGTCACTCGACGGTGGCGCCCTTCGTGCTGTTCTGTCGCTGTTCCGCTCCGGCCGTTCGGCTCGGACCGTTTCGTCGGGCCGTTCGGCCTGGCTCAGATCTCGCCGCGGAGCTTCGCCAGCGCCTCGGCCAGGATCGCCTCGCCGTCGGCGTCGGTGCGCCGCTCGCGGACGTAGGCCAGGTGGGTCTTGTACGGCTCGTTGCGCGAGGGGGCCGGCGGGTTGTGCTGGTCCTGCCCCGCCGGGAAGCCGCAGCGCGGGCAGTCCCAGGTCTCCGGGATCGCCGCTTCGGCGGCGAAGCTGGGACGGGTCTCGTGCTTGTTCGCGCACCAGAAGGAGATCCGGTTGCGCGGGGCGGACTCGCCGCGCTCCGCCTCGCCCATCGGGCCGGCCCCGACCCTGCTGCCACGGATGGCATTGCCACTTGCCACGGTCTGACTCCCTGCGTACTGGTGCGCCGACCCGCCGCGGTGCGCGTCGGTGGCGAAAGTCGTCCTAGTGTAAGCAGGAGTTAAGCATCCGCCACCATCGCCTCCGCACCCGACCGTCCCAGGATAGGCGCTCGGGCGACGGGGCGTCAGGGATACGTCAGACCGAGGTCTTCATCAGCAGGCCGAGGACGATGATGGAGGCGAACCATCCCACGCCGACCACGATGGTGATGCGGTCCAGGTTGCGCTCGGCCACCGCCGAACCGCCGCCGGTGGACATCGCGCCGCCGCCGAACATGTCGGACAGACCGCCGCCCTTCCCCTTGTGCAGCAGCACCAGCAGGATCATCAGCAGACTGAAGATGATCAGGGCAATCGAGAACCCGAGAACCACGACGGGACCAACTCTCTCGTATCTTCGGCGAAGGGGCCGGGCCGCGTACGGCGGTCCGGCCCCAAAGCCTACGTTGCTGCGGCGGCGTTAGCCTACTGCCTGCTCACGGTAGCGCACGATCTTGACGAACTCGTCGGCGTCCAGCGAGGCACCGCCGACCAGGCCGCCGTCGATGTCGGGCTTGGCCATCAGGCCGGCCGCGCTCGACGACTTCACCGAACCGCCGTACAGCACCCGGACCTTGCCGGCCAGCTCGGCGTCGTACAGCTCGGCGATCCGCCCGCGGATGGCGGCGCAGACCTCCTGGGCGTCCTCCGGGGTGGCCACCTCGCCGGTGCCGATCGCCCAGACCGGCTCGTAGGCGACCACGATCGACTCGGCCTGGTGGGCCGGGACGTCGGCCAGGCCGCCGTCCAGCTGGGCCAGGGTGTGCTCGACGTGGGTGCCGGCCTTGCGGATCTCCAGCGGCTCGCCGACGCACAGGATCGGGGTGATCCCGGCGCGGTAGGCGGCCTTCACCTTGGCGTTGACGATCTCCTCGTCCTCGCCGTGGTACTGGCGGCGCTCGGAGTGGCCGATCACCGCGTAGGTGCACTTGAGCTTGGCCAGCATCGGGCCGGAGACCTCGCCGGTGTAGGCCCCGCCGTCGTGCTGCGAGATGTCCTGCGAGCCGTACTTGATCTTCAGCTTGTCGCCGTCGACCAGGGTCTGCACCGAGCGCAGGTCGGTGAACGGCACCAGGACGGCGACCTCGACGGCCGCGTAGTCCTTGTCGGCCAGCGCGAAGGCCAGCTTCTGGGTGTGCTGGATGGCCTCGAGGTGGTTGAGGTTCATCTTCCAGTTGCCCGCCATCAGCGGGAGACGGTCGGTCATGTGTTTTCAGTCCTCCAGAGCGGCGAGGCCGGGGAGGGTCTTGCCCTCCAGGTATTCGAGGCTGGCACCGCCGCCGGTCGAGATGTGTCCGAAGGCGTTCTCGTCGAAGCCCAGGATGCGGACGGCCGCGGCGGAGTCGCCGCCGCCGACCACGGTGAACGCGTCGCTGTCGAGCAGGCCCTGCGCGACGGCCTTGGTGCCGTTCGCGTAGTCGGGGTGCTCGAAGACACCCATCGGGCCGTTCCAGAACACGGTGCCCGCGTCGGCCAGCTTGGCCGCGTACAGCTCGCGGGTCTTCGGGCCGATGTCCAGGCCCTCCTGGTCGGCCGGGATGGCGTCCGAGGCGACGAGCTCCGGGTTCGCCGGGGCCTTGGTCTTGAGGTCCGGGAAGTCGGCGGAGACCAGGACGTCCACCGGCAGGACGAACTCGACGCCGCGCTTCTCGGCCTCGGCCAGGTACGCCAGGCAGACCGGGATCTGGTCCTCCTGCAGCAGCGAGATGCCGACCTCGTGGCCCTTGGCCTTGAGGAAGGTGTACGCCATGCCGCCGCCGATGAGGATCTTGTCGGCCTTCTTCAGCAGGTTGTCGATCACGCCGAGCTTGTCGGAGACCTTGGCACCGCCGAGCACCACCACGTACGGGCGGGCGACGTCCTCGGTGAGCTTCTTCAGCACGCCGACCTCGGTGGCGATCAGGTCGCCGGCGGCGTGCGGCAGCAGGGCCGGCAGGTCGAAGACCGAGGCGTGCTTGCGGTGCACGGCGCCGAAGCCGTCGCCCACGTACAGGTCGGCCAGCGCGGCCAGCTGCTCGGCGAAGGCCTTGCGCTCGGCGTCGTCCTTGCTGGTCTCGCCGGCGTTGAAGCGCAGGTTCTCCAGCAGCGCGACCTCGCCGTTCGCCAGCCCGGCCACCACGGCCGCGGCGCTCTCGCCGACGGTGTCGGTGGCGAAGGCGACGCTCTTGCCGAGGATCTCGCCGAGGCGCTCGGCCGCCGGGGCGAGCGAGAACTTCGGGTCCGGCGCGCCCTTGGGGCGGCCGAGGTGCGAGGCGACGACGACCTTCGCGCCGGCCGCGGCCAGCTTGGCGATGGTCGGCGCGACGGCGCGGATGCGGCCGTCGTCGGTGATCGTGGTGCCGTCCAGCGGCACGTTCAGGTCGGCGCGCACGAAGACGCGCTTGCCTTCGACACCGGCTTCGATGAGCTCTTCGATGGTCTTCACGGGGATTCGGTTTCTCCTGGGGAGATGGTTGATGCGCAGTGAGGCGGCACGGCGCAGGGGCCGCCTGAGAAGTCCTTGAGCGCGGAACGAGGGCCCGGTCGGCACCGTAGCCGTCCGGGCCCTCGCCCCTACATCACGTCAGCTCCCGCAAGGTCAGAGCTGTCCGCCGACGAGGGTGACCAGGTCGACGACGCGGTTCGAGTAGCCCCACTCGTTGTCGTACCAGCCGAGCACCTTGACCTGGTTGCCCTGGACCATGGTGAGCTGGCTGTCGAAGATGCAGGAGGCCGGGTCGTTCACGATGTCCGAGGACACGATCGGGTCCTCGGTGTAGGACAGGATGCCCTTGAGCGGGCCCTCCTGGGCGGCCTTCTGGAAGGCCGCGTTGACCTCGTCCTTGGTGACCTCGCGCTCCAGGGTGACGACCAGGTCCGTGATGGAGCCGGTCGGGACCGGGACGCGCAGCGAGGTGCCGTCCAGCTTGCCCTTCAGCTCCGGCAGGACCAGGGCGGTCGCCTTGGCGGCACCGGTCGAGGTCGGGATGATGTTCTGGCTCGCCGCACGAGCACGGCGCAGGTCCTTGTGCGGGAAGTCCAGGGTGACCTGGTCGTTGGTGAACGCGTGGACGGTGGTCATCAGACCCTTGACGATGCCGAACGCCTCGTTCAGCACCTTGGCCATCGGCGCCACGCAGTTGGTGGTGCAGGAGGCGTTGGAGATGACGTGGTGGTTGGCCGCGTCGTACTTCTCGTCGTTGACGCCCAGGACGATGGTGACGTCCTCGTCGGTCGCGGGCGCCGAGATGATGACCTTCTTCGCGCCGGCGGCGAGGTGCTTCTTCGCGGCCTCGGCCTTGGTGAAGATGCCGGTGGACTCGACGACGATGTCGGCGCCCAGGGCGGCCCACGGGAGGTTGGCCGGGTCACGCTCGGCGGTCACCTTGAAGGTGTGGCCGTCGACGGTGATGCTGTCCTCGGTGTGCGAGACCTCGGCCTGGAGGGTACCCAGCGTGGTGTCGTACTTGAGCAGGTGAGCCAGGGTCTTCGTGTCGGTGAGGTCGTTGACACCGACGATCTCGATGTCCGCGCCCTGAGCCTTGACCGCGCGGAAGAAGTTGCGGCCGATGCGGCCGAAGCCGTTGATGCCTACCCGGATCGTCACGAACCGATCTCCTCGTTAGGTACGCCGGGCGCGAGGCCCGGCGGGGGTGAGATTTGGGAAGTCCCCGACCGCCTATGACCCTACCCCTCCGGGGCCTGGGACGGCACATCGCGTCGCCTGGTGAGACTGGGCGTGGCGCGGTCGAAACCCGATATCAGGCCGTCCGGCCCTGTTCCGGCGGGCAGTTGGTCCCGGGCCAGTGGTCTCTACCAATTCGGGGGTTCCGACGGGTCCGGGAGGGCCGCTCGGAAGCTGTTCGGAGGGCGGTCCTGAAGGGGGCCGAGAACTCCCGGAAACGCCGACGGCCGGCGCCCCGGATCGGGTCGCCGGCCGTGTCGCCGTCACGGAGCGTGAAGATCAGTTCAGCGCCATCTCGTCGGTGAGGCTGGCCTCGGTGCTCGGCAGGCCGAGCTCGGAGGCGCGCTTGTCGGCCATCGCCAGCAGGCGGCGGATCCGGCCGGCCACCGCGTCCTTGGTCAGCGGCGGGTCGGCGAGCGCGCCCAGCTCCTCCAGCGAGGCCTGCTTGTGCTGCATCCGCAGCTGGCCGGCCGCGGCCAGGTGCTCGGGCACCTCGTCGCCGAGGATCTCCAGCGCGCGGGCCACCCGGGCACCGGCCGCCACCGCGGCCCGGGCCGAGCGACGCAGGTTGGCGTCGTCGAAGTTGGCCAGCCGGTTGGCGGTGGCCCGCACCTCGCGCCGCATCCGGCGCTCCTCCCAGGCCAGCACCGACTCGTGCGCGCCGAGCCGGGTCAGCAGGGCGCCGATCGCGTCGCCGTCGCGGATCACCACCCGGTCCACGCCGCGCACCTCGCGGGCCTTGGCCGGGATGCCGAGCCGGCGGGCGGCGCCGACCAGGGCCAGGGCGGCCTCGGAGCCGGGGCAGGTGATCTCCAGCGAGGAGGAGCGGCCCGGCTCGGTGAGCGAGCCGTGCGCCAGGAAGGCCCCGCGCCAGGCCGCCTCGGCGTCGCAGGTCGCCCCGGAGACGACCGC
The DNA here is from genome assembly GCF_040629945.1 of Kitasatospora sp. NPDC005856. NCBI lineage: Bacteria > Bacillati > Actinomycetota > Actinomycetes > Kitasatosporales > Streptomycetaceae > Kitasatospora > Kitasatospora sp. NPDC005856. The sequence continues at coordinate 55,664 of NZ_JBEXWT010000006.1, forward strand.
CGGGGGCAGGCCACGGATCGGGCGGCCGCGGCCGTCCACGAGCCCGGTCTGGCGCGCGAGCAGCTCGCCGTCCTTGACCACCCGGACCACGAAGCGGCTGCCGCGGCGCAGTCCGCCGGGGGCCATCACCACGAGGTCCGAGGAGTGCCCGAAGATCTCCAGCAGGTCCTTGCGCAGCCGCCGTGCCGCCGCTCCGGTGTCCAGCTCCGCCTCGATCACGATGCGGCCGCTCACGATGTGCAGCCCGCCCGCGAACCGCAGGATCGCCGACACCTCCGCCTTGCGACAGCAGGCCCGGGTGACCGGGAGCCGGCTGATCTCGTCCTTCACCGCTGGAGTCATCGCCATGGCCCGATCCTTCCATGTGTCCGGAAAATCCGGTCGTACGCTGCCGCCAACAGCTCGGGGTCGTGTCGCGGCGTCCCGTCGGTGCGGGCCACCGAGCCGAGCACCAGAGCCGCGCCCATCCGTTCGGCGGCCTTCTCCAGTCCGTCCAGGTCGGCCTGGCCGAAGGCCCCGCCGGTGACGGCGCGCTCGTCCACCAGGATCGCATCCACGGCGAGGCCCGGAGCGTGGTCGGCGATGACCTCCAGGTGGCGCTGCGGGGTGAAGCCCTCGGTCTCCCCGGGCTGGGGGGCCAGGTTCAGGGTGAGCAGGCGGCGGGCGCGGGTCTCGGTGAGCGCCGCGGCCAGCTCGGGCACCAGCAGGTGCGGCAGCACGCTGGTGAACCAGGAACCGGGGCCGAGCACCACCCAGTCCGCCTCCCGGACGGCGGTGACCGCCTCCGGGACGGCGGGCGGCTCGTCCGGCAGCAGCCGGATCGACTGCACGGTGCCGGGGGTCACCGCGACGTCGGCCTGGCCGCGGACGGCCGTGACCTCGCCGGGCCGCAGCGGGTCGTGGCCGCGGACGGTCGCCTCGATGTCCAGCGGCACCGCCGACATCGGCAGCACCCGGCCCTGCACGTTGAGCAGCCGGCCGACCCAGTCCAGTGCCGCCACCGGGTCGCCCAGCTTCTCCCAGAGCGCGACGATCAGCAGGTTGCCCACCGCGTGGCCGCCGAGCTCGCCGTTGCCGGTGAAGCGCTGCTGGATCACCTCGGACCAGGTGCGGCCCCAGTCGTCGTCCCCGCACAGCGCGGCCAGCGCCTTGCGCAGGTCGCCCGGGGGCAGCACGCCCAGCTCCTCGCGCAGCCGGCCGCTGGAGCCGCCGTCGTCGGCGACGGTGACCACCGCGGTGAGGTCGGTGGTGAGCCGGCGCAGCGCGGACAGCGAGGCGGACAGGCCCTGCCCGCCGCCGAGCGCGGCGATCCTGGGGGCCGGGTTGGCGCGGGAGGGACTGCTGCGCGGACGGCCCGGCGCCGGGGGCCGGGCCGGGCTTCCCGCCCGGTCACCGGTCCTGCTCTGCGGCTGTCGCCCGGGCACGTATCCCGCCACACATCACCTCGTGTTCCTCGGCCCGCCGACCGCTCCGCCGGCGGGCCCGGCAGGGAGGCGGCGGTTACTCCCGTCCCATGTCACGGTGGACGAGCACCGTCTCGACTCCGTCGGCGATGAGACGCTTGGTCAGACGCTCGGACATGGCGACGCTGCGGTGCTTGCCACCGGTGCAGCCTACGGCAAGCGTCATGTAGCGCTTCCCCTCGCGCCGGTATCCCTCGGTGACGATGCGCAGCAGCTGGGCGTAACCGTCCAGGAACTCGTTGGCTCCGGGCTGCTGGAAGACGTAGTCGGCGACGTCCGCGTCGGTGCCGGTGCGGGCCCGCAGTTCGGGCACCCAGTGCGGGTTGGGCAGGAAGCGGCAGTCCACCACGAGGTCGGCGTCGACCGGCAGGCCGTACTTGAAGCCGAAGGACATCACGGTGGCGCGCAGCTCGGGCTCGTCGTGGTCGGCGAACTGGGCGTCCAGCTTGGCGCGCAGCTGGTGCACGTTGAGGTTGGAGGTGTCGATCACCAGGTCGGCCTCGCCGCGCAGGTCGCGCAGCAGGTCGCGCTCCTGGGCGATGCCGTCCACGATCCGGCCGTCGGCCTGCAGCGGGTGCGGGCGGCGGACGCTCTCGAAGCGGCGCACCAGCGCCTCGTCGGAGGAGTCCAGGAAGACGACCCGGAGCCGGACTCCGCGCTTCTCCAGCTCGTCCAGCGAGGTGAGCAGGTCGTCGAAGAACTGCCGGCCGCGGACGTCCACGACCACGCCGATCCGGGCGACGTTGCCCTGGGAGCGCGCGCCCAGGTCGACCATGGTCGGGATCAGGGCGGGCGGCAGGTTGTCCACCACGAACCAGCCGAGGTCCTCCAGGCACTTGGCCGCGGTGGAGCGGCCGGCTCCGGACATCCCGGAGATGATCACCAGCTCCGGCGCGTTCTCGGCCACGTCTGACACGGTCACTTCGGTTCCCCGCTCTCGGTCTTTCTGCTGGGGAGAACGCGTACGGCTCGCCCGCTCTTCCCCGGCCCGGGCAGGCGGGCGGGGCCGGGGCGCACCGGCTGACGGGCGGCGTCGGCCGTCATGGCGTCTCCTGGGATGGTGCGGTCTGGGGTGCTGCGGTCACCGGCTCGGCGGCCTGCTCGGCCCCGTCCTCGATGATCTCGCCGGTCGCGGTGTTGACCGCGGGTGCGGCGGGTGTACGGGACGACAACGCCTCCGCAACAGTCTGCGCGGTGCGGCGTCCGATGCCGGGTACCTCGCAGAGCTCGTCCACGGTGGCGGCCCGGAGCTTCTTCAGCGAGCCGAAGTGCTTGAGCAGCGCCCGGCGGCGAGTCTCGCCGAGGCCCGGGACGGAGTCCAGTTCCCCGGCGGTGAGTCGCTTGGAACGCTTGTTGCGCTGATAGCTGATCGCGAAGCGGTGCGCCTCGTCGCGGACCCGCTGGAGCAGGTAGAGGCCCTCGCTGGAGCGGGGCAGCACCACCGGGTCGTCCTCGCCGGGCAGCCAGACCTCCTCCAGTCGCTTGGCCAGGCCGCACAGCGCGACGTCGTCGATGCCGAGCTCGTCCAGGGCGCGCTTGGCGGCGGCGACCTGTGGCTGCCCGCCGTCGACGACCAGCAGCTGGGGCGGGTAGGCGAAGCGCCTGGGGCGGCCCTCCTCGGTGCGCGGTCCGTCCTCGGTGCGCGGGCCCTCCTCGGTGCGCGGGCCCTCCTCGGGCTGGTCGTCCTCGGACTCCGGGACGGCCCACTCGCCGGTCTGCTCGCGCTCCTGGAGGTAGCGGCGGAAGCGCCGGCCGATCACCTCGTGCATCGAGCGGACGTCGTCCTGGCCCTCGAAGCCCTTGATCTGGAAGCGCCGGTACTCGCTCTTGCGGGCCAGGCCGTCCTCGAAGACGACCATGGAGGCGACCACGTCCTCGCCCTGGAGGTGGGAGATGTCGTAGCACTCGATGCGCAGCGGGACGGAGTCCAGTTCCAGCGCGTCGGCGATCTCCTGGAGGGCGCGGCTGCGGGTGGTGAGGTCGGAGGCGCGCTTGGTCTTGTGCAGCGCGAGCGCCTGCTGGGCGTTGCGCTGCACGGTGGCCATCAGGTCCTTCTTGTCGCCGCGCTGGGGGATGCGCAGGTCGACCTGGCTGCCGCGCAGGCCGCCCAGCCACTCGCGGACCGGCTCCACCGGGTCGGGCAGGGCGGGGACGAGCACCTCGCGCGGGACGGACTCGCCGCCGCCGTAGAGCTGCTGGAGGGCGTGCTCGACCAGGCCGGCGGTGTCGACGTCCTCGACCTTGTCGGTGACCCAGCCGCGCTGCCCGCGCACCCGGCCGCCGCGGACGTGGAAGATCTGCACGGCGGCTTCGAGCTCGTCCTCGGCGACGGCCAGCAGGTCGGCGTCGGTGGCGTCGGCGAGCACGACGGCGTTCTTCTCCATCGCGCGCTTGAGGGCACCGATGTCGTCCCGCAGCCGGGCCGCCTTCTCGTACTCCAGCTCGGCGGCGGCCTCCTGCATCTGGTCTTCCAGCCGGCGCAGGTAGTTGCCGGTGCGCCCGGCCATGAAGTCGCAGAAGTCCTCGGCCAGCGCGCGGTGTTCGTCCGCGGTGACCCTGCCGACGCAGGGCGCGGCGCACTTGCCGATGTAGCCGAGCAGGCAGGGCCGGCCGACCTGGCGGGCGCGCTTGAAGACGCCGTTGGAGCAGGTGCGGACGGGGAAGACGCGCAGCAGCAGGTCGACCGTCTCGCGGATCGCCCAGGCGTGCCCGTACGGGCCGAAGTAGCGCACGCCCTTCTTGTGCGCCCCGCGCATCACCTGGACCCGCGGGTACTCCTCGTCGAGGGTGACGGCGAGTTCCGGATAGCTCTTGTCGTCGCGGTACTTGACGTTGAACCGCGGGTCGAACTCCTTGATCCAGGAGTACTCCAGCTGGAGCGCCTCGACCTCGGTGCCGACCACCGTCCACTCCACCGAGGCGGCGGTGGTGACCATGGTCGCGGTGCGCGGGTGGAGGCCGGCCAGGTCCTGGAAGTACGAGGACAGGCGCGGCCGCAGGCTCTTGGCCTTGCCGACGTAGATGACCCGGCCGTGGGCGTCGCGGAACCGGTAGACCCCGGGGGAGGTCGGGATCGCACCGGGCGCGGGGCGGTAGGTGCTCGGGTCAGCCATGGGTCCACCGTACCGAGTGGGGCCGGGGCCGCGGGGCGGAGATCGTCAGGGAGGACCGTGGCGGTCGGGAGGCGCTCAACTGGGTCAGCTCGGGGTCACCTTGAGGTTGCCGCCCTCGACCGTGACGGTGTAGGCGGGCAGCGGGGAGGGGGCCGGTCCGTCCTGCACGGCGCCGTCGGTGATGGCGAAGCGGCTGCCGTGGCAGGGGCACTGGATCTGGTTGTTCTTCACCTGGTCCACGAGGCAGCCGGCGTGGGTGCACCGGGCGTTGAACGCCTTGTACTGGCCGGCGGTGGGCTGGGTCACCACGATCTTCTGCTCGCGGTAGACCTTGCCGCCGCCCTCCGGCACGGCCGAGGCCGGGCCGAGGTCGACCGGGCCCTTGGGGGCGCCGTGGTCGGAGGAGGAGGAGCTGCTGCATCCGGTGACCGCCACGGTGCCGCCCGCCGCCAGGACGGCCGCGGCCCCGCAGAGCAGGGTTCGGCGGGAGGCGGCGGGGGTGGTCTCGGAGGCCTCGGACATCGGTGTGCTCCTACGGTTGCTGCTGCGGCGAGGGACCACGGAAGTCTATGCCGCGCCACCCCGCCGCTCCCGGGCCGCCCGGACGGTGCGGGCGGCGGGGAGCGGCGGGGTGGGCGGACGGGGCTACTTCTTCGCGGCGGCCGCGCGCTTGCGCGGCGCCTTCTTCGCCGGGGCGGCCGCCGGGGCGTCCGCGAAGCCGGCCGGCAGGATGTCCCGCAGGAACTTGCCGGTGTGGCTCTCCGGGACGGCGGCGATCTGCTCCGGGGTGCCCTCGGCGACCACCGTGCCGCCGCCGGAGCCGCCTTCGGGGCCCATGTCGACGATCCAGTCGGCGGTCTTGATCACGTCGAGGTTGTGCTCGATGACGATCACCGTGTTGCCCTTGTCCACCAGCCCGCTGAGCACCTTGATCAGCTTGCTGATGTCCTCGAAGTGCAGGCCGGTGGTGGGCTCGTCCAGCACGTAGACCGTCCGCCCGGTGGAGCGCTTCTGGAGCTCCGAGGCGAGCTTGACGCGCTGCGCCTCACCGCCGGACAGGGTGGGCGCGGACTGGCCGAGCCGGACGTAGCCGAGGCCGACGTCGTTGAGCGTGCGCAGGTGCCGGGCGATCGCCGGGACGGCCTCGAAGAAGGCCAGGGCCTCCTCGATCGGCATGTCCAGCACCTCGGCGATGGACTTGCCCTTGTAGTGGACCTCCAGCGTCTCCCGGTTGTACCGGGCGCCGTGGCAGACCTCGCACGGCACGTAGACGTCCGGCAGGAAGTTCATCTCGATCTTGATGGTGCCGTCGCCCGAGCAGTTCTCGCAGCGGCCGCCCTTGACGTTGAAGGAGAACCGGCCCGGCAGGTAGCCGCGGACCTTGGCCTCCTGCGTCTCCGCGAAGAGCCGGCGGACGTGGTCGAACACCCCGGTGTAGGTGGCCGGGTTGGAGCGCGGGGTGCGGCCGATCGGCGACTGGTCGACGTGCACCACCTTGTCCACCTGGTCGGTGCCGGTGATCCGGGTGTGCCGGCCGGGCACGCTGCGGGCGCCGTTCAGCTCCCGCGCGAGGTGGGTGTAGAGGATGTCGTTGACCAGCGTGGACTTGCCGGAGCCGGAGACGCCGGTGATCGCGGTGAAGGTGCCCAGCGGGAAGCCGACCGTGACGTCCTTGAGGTTGTGCTCGCGGGCGCCGTGGACGGTCAGCTGGCGCTTGCGGTCCCGCTCGCGGCGGGTGTCCGGGATCGGGATGGACCGCTTGCCGGAGAGGTACTGGCCGGTCAGCGACTCCTTGTTGGTGAGCAGCTGCTTCAGCGAGCCGGAGTGCACCACCTTGCCGCCGTGCTCGCCGGCGCCCGGGCCGATGTCGACCACCCAGTCCGCGGTCTTGATGGTGTCCTCGTCGTGCTCGACGACGATCAGGGTGTTGCCGATGTCGCGCAGCCGCACCAGCGTCTCGATCAGCCGGTGGTTGTCCCGCTGGTGCAGGCCGATGGACGGCTCGTCCAGCACGTACAGCACGCCGACCAGGCCGGAGCCGATCTGGGTGGCCAGCCGGATGCGCTGGGCCTCGCCGCCGGACAGGGTGCCGGCCGCGCGGTCGAGCGAGAGGTAGTCCAGGCCGACGTCGACCAGGAAGCGCAGCCGCTCGTTGACCTCCTTGAGGACCCGCTCGGCGATCTGCTTGTCCCGGGCGTTGAGCTTCATCGCGCCCAGGAACTCGGAGCAGTCGCTGATCGACATCGAGGAGACGTCGGCGATCGACCTGCCCTCGACGGTGACCGCCAGCACCACCGGCTTGAGCCGGGTGCCCTGGCACGTCGGGCAGGGCACCTCGCGCATGTAGCCCTCGAAGCGCTCGCGGCTGCTGTCGCTCTCCGCCTCGGTGTGCCGGCGCTGGATGAACGGGATCGCGCCCTCGAAGCCGGTGCTGTACGAGCGCTCCCGGCCGAAGCGGTTGCGGTAGCGGACCTGCACCTGGTGCTTGTGCCCGTACAGCAGCGCCTTCTTGGCCCGCGCGGGCAGCCCGGCCCAGGGGATGTCGGTGCGGAAGCCGAGCTCCTCGGCCAGCGCGTCGATCAGGCGCTGGAAGTACTCCTTGGCGTGCCCGGCCGACCACGGGTGGATCGCGCCCTCGTCCAGCGAGCGCTCGACGTCCGGCACGACCAGCTCCGGGTCGACCTCCATCCGGTTGCCCAGGCCCGAGCAGTCCGGGCAGGCGCCGAACGGCGAGTTGAAGGAGAACGAGCGCGGCTCCAGCTCCTCGAACGACACGTCGTCGTACGGGCAGTAGAGGTGCTCGGAGTACATCCGCTCGCGCTCCGGGTCGTCCTCGGGGAGGTCGACGAAGTCGAGCACGACCATGCCGCCGGACAGCCGCAGGGCCGTCTCCACCGAGTCGGTGAGCCGCCGCTTGGCGCTGTCCTTGACGGTCAGGCGGTCGATCACCACCTCGATGGTGTGCTTCTCCTGCTTCTTGAGCTTCGGCGGCTCGGCGAGCTGGATCGTCTCGCCGTCGACCCGGGCGCGGGAGTAGCCCTTGGACTGGAGGTCGGCGAAGAGGTCGACGAACTCGCCCTTGCGCTCGCGCACCACCGGGCTCAGCACCTGGAAACGGGTGCCCTCGGCGAGCTCCAGCACCTTGTCCACGATCGCCTGCGGCGACTGCTTGGCGATCGGGCGGCCGCAGTGCGGACAGTGCGGCTTGCCGATCCGGGCGAACAGCAGGCGCAGGTAGTCGTAGACCTCGGTGATGGTGCCGACGGTCGAACGGGGGTTGCGGTTGGTGGACTTCTGGTCGATCGAGACGGCCGGGGAGAGGCCCTCGATGAAGTCCACGTCGGGCTTGTCCATCTGCCCGAGGAACTGACGGGCGTAGGAGGACAGCGACTCGACGTAGCGGCGCTGGCCCTCGGCGAAGATCGTGTCGAAGGCGAGCGAGGACTTGCCGGAGCCGGAGAGGCCCGTGAAGACGATGAGGGAGTCGCGGGGCAGGTCGAGCGAGACGTTCTTGAGGTTGTGCTCGCGAGCACCGCGGACGATGAGGCGGTCGGCCACTGCTTCTGGCGCCTTTCTCCGGGGCGAGAGGACTTGCGGTGTGTATCGGTACTTCTTCCAGGATGCGGCAGCCAGCCTATAGCTCAGACGTTCGAATATCGACTCTGTCCAGCGGGGATCACCCGAACGAGTGGGGCCCCCTCCCGGGCCGTCCGCACCCGGACCGAAAAACCCCCTGATCAGCGCCCGGATTCGGCGGTAGCGTCGGCTGGTCAACGAGCGGAGCCCGCCCCGGGCAACGCCCCGTTCCGTACGGAAGGCAGATTCGATGACCGACCCGCAGTCCGCCGCCGCCTCCTGGCTGAGCCAGGTCGAGGAGAGCACCCGGCGCGTGCTGAGCACCGTCGCCGAGCTGAAGCCCGACGCCGTCGGCGAACCGTCCGCCCTCCCCGGCTGGACCCGCGGCCACGTGCTGGCCCACCTCGCCCGCAACGCCGACTCCCTGGTCAACCTGCTGACCGGCGCCCGCACCGGCACCGACATCCCGCAGTACGCCGGCGACGACGCCCGCGACCGGGACATCGAGCGCGACGCGCCGCGCCCGCTGGACGTCCAGCTCGCCGACCTGCGCGACTCCCACGCCCGCTTCGCCGAGGCCGCCGCACTGATGGACCCCGAGGCCTGGGCGGCGTCCGTCAAGCACCGCTCCGGCTACGTCTTCCCCGCCTCGGACATCCCGCACAAGCGCCTGCTGGAGCTGGAGTACCACCACGTCGACCTGGCCGCCGGCTACGCCCCCGGGGACTGGCCCGAGTCCCTCGCCGTCGCCCAGTTCCGCAAGCTCGCCTCGAACCTGGCCGGGGCGGCCGACCTGCCCGCCGTGGAGCTGGTCGCCGAGGACACCGGGGACCGCGCCGCGATCGGCAGCGGCACCCCGGCCCTGACCGTCGAGGGCCCGGTCCGCGCGCTGACCGCCTGGCTCGCCGGCCGCTCCGCCGGCGACGGCCTGCGCCACGCCCCCGGCACGGACCTCCCCCGGCTTCCCCCCATGGGCTGACGGCGCGAGGATGATCCCAGGAGCCACTGGAGAGGGAGCGAACGGATGACGTACCACGGAGCGGTCAAGGTCGGCGGAGCGCCGGACGTGCGGGAGCTGGCCCACCTGATCATCACCAAGGTGGCCGTCGGCCCGTACGACAACAACGCCTACCTGCTGCGCTGCCGGGCCACCGACGAGCAGCTCCTGATCGACGCGGCCGCCGACGGACCGGTGCTGCTGGAGACCGTCGGGGACGACCTCGAGACGGTGGTCACCACCCACCGGCACCACGACCACTGGGGCGCGCTGGCCGAGGTGGTCGCCACCACCGGCGCCCGGACGGCCGCCGGCGAGCACGACGCCGAGGGCATCGACGTCCCCACCGAGCTGCTGCTCGCGGACGGCGCCAAGCTGCGGGTCGGCGAGGTCGAGCTCACCGTCCGGCACCTGGTCGGCCACACCCCCGGCGCGATCGTGCTGATCTACGACGACCCCCAGGGCCACCCGCACGTGTTCACCGGCGACTGCCTCTTCCCCGGCGGCGTCGGGAACACCTGGGGCGACCCGGAGGCCTTCAGGACGCTCTACCGCGACGTCACCGAGAAGATCTTCGACGTCCTCCCCGACGAGGCCTGGGTCTACCCGGGCCACGGCAACGACACCACCCTCGGGGCCGAGCGCCCGCACCTCGACGAGTGGCGTGAGCGGGGCTGGTAGGCCCCCGTCCCAACGGCCGAGGCCCCCGCGACCGGAAGCGGTCACGGGGGCCTCGGCGGTGCCGCGGCGGTGCCCCGAGCGGGCTCCGCCGGACCGGCGTCCGATCAGGCGTCGAGCTTCTCGGGCTCGGCGTGCTCGGCCTTCTTCGAGGCCCGCAGGCTGGTGAAGGTGGTGATCGCCAGGACCACCACGATGAAGCCCAGCGAGAACGGGATGCCGATCTCCGGGGCCCACGTCGCGCCCGCCTCGTGCGCGGCGTGCAGCACCAGCTTCACGCCGATGAAGCCGAGGATCACCGACAGGCCGTACGACAGGTGGACCAGCTTCTTCAGCAGGCCGCCGATCAGGAAGTACAGCTGGCGCAGCCCCATCAGGGCGAAGGCGTTGGCGGTGAAGACGATGTACGGGTCCTGGGTCAGGCCGAAGATGGCCGGGATCGAGTCCAGGGCGAACAGCACGTCGGTGGTGCCGATCGCCAGCATGACGATCAGCATCGGGGTGATCAGCCGGCGGCCGTTCTCCCGGACGAACAGCCTGGTGCCGCGGTAGTCCTCGGTGGCCGGGAAACGGCGGGTGATCGACTTGAGGACGCGGTTCTCCTCGAACTCCTCCTCGCCCTCCTCCTCGGCGCGGGCCTCCTTGATCAGCTTCCAGGCCGTCCAGATCAGGAAGCCGCCGAAGATGAAGAACACCCAGGAGAACTCGGCGACCAGCGCGGCGCCGCCGGCGATGAACACCGCCCGGAGCACCAGCGCGATGATCACACCGAACATCAGCACGCGCTGCTGGTAGATCCTGGGCACCGCGAACTTGCCCATGATCAGGATGAACACGAAGAGGTTGTCGACACTGAGCGACTTCTCGGTGATGTAGCCGGCGAAGAACTCGCCCGCCGGCTCCCCTCCGGAGTGCCACCAGAGGAAGCCACCGAAGAGCACCGCCAGGGCGACCCAGACGGCCGTCCAGATCCCGGCCTCCTTGATCGAGACCTCGTGCGGCTTGCGCCCTCCGATGAAGAAGTCCGCCACGATCAGTGCGATCAGCACACCGATCGTGGTGATCCACATGGTTACGGAAACGTCCACTACTGCTCCTCCGGCAGGTAGGCGAGACAGTCATCGTCACTGCCGGAGGTCTCTTCCGCCCATCGGGCCAGCGCCCCGGGATGCCGCGACGGGCATCCGTGATGACGGGGTCGGCTGTCGAGGAATACTCCCCTCCGCTGCCAACGAGGGTAACAGGGGAGACAAGGAAAGGTAAAGAAGGTAAAGGGCAGTCAGGGATTCAGAGGTACGGGTCGATCGCCGGCAGCAGGTCCTGGAAGGTGCGCCCCTTGGCCGGCGCGCCGATCGCCTGCATCTCCCAGCCGCCGTTGCCGTCCCGGACCACCTTGGCCATGATCTGCCCGGTGTGCGGACCGCCGCCCGCCAGCTCGTAGCGGGCCAACTCCAGCCCGGTCGTCTCGTCCACCAGCCGGCAGTGCGCCCGCTGCACCTCGGCGAAGGTCTGCCCGGTGTACGAGCTCACCGTGAACACCACCTGGGTGATGTTCACGGGCACGTGCACCAGGTCGACCAGGATCGCCTCGTCGTCCTCGGCCCCGGAGCCGCCCTCCAGGTTGTCGCCGGTGTGCCGCACGGAGCCGTCGTTGCTCTCCAGGTGCGAGAAGAACACCACGTCGGACGGGGTCCGCTCGGCGTACAGCAGCGCCGAGGCGTCCAGGTCGATCTTCCGGGAACGGCTGCCGAACAGCCCGCGCTTGGGGGCGGCCCGCCAGCCGAGGCCCATCCGGACCACGGTCAGGGCGGCGCCCTGCTCCTTCTGGAGGCTGACCCGCTGCCCCTTGGCCAGGTTCACCGACACGACGTTGTCCTCTCTGCCGGCCGCGCTCGCATGCGCGCGGCTCCACGGTGGAACACCCCGTCGCCGTCCCCCGGCTGAGGCCCCCTCTGCGTACGGCCCGCAACCCCGTCCGAGGGCACGATGCCGCAGGCCAGCCTAGGGCCTGCGGCACCCCGGCCTCCCTCGGGTTTCCCCGTTTGTGGCAAGGCTGAGACACCGGTGGGCTTGACCGGTGCCATTCCGGCCAAGCCCGGCCACCGCGCGGGCGCCCCCTCCGGCACGCCCCTCCGCCGTGCCCCTCCGGTGCGCCTACGCCACGCCGGCCTCGCGCATCTGCCGCAGTTCCTTCTTCAGCTCCTTGACCTCGTCCCGCAGCCGGGCCGCGACCTCGAACTGGAGGTCGGCGGCGGCCTTGTGCATCCGGTCGGTCATCTCCTGGATCAGGTCCGCCAGTTCGGCGGCCGGCAGGGACTTGCCCGGCTTGCGCTCCGCGCCCAGCGACGGCACCGGGGCCTTGCCCTTGCCCTGGTTGCGGTAGCCGGTGGAGAGCAGCTCGTCGGTGTCCACGTCCTCGCGGGCGAGGGTGTCCAGGATGTCGCCGATCTTCTTGCGCAGCGGCTGCGGGTCGATCCCGTGCTCCTTGTTGTAGGCCTGCTGCACGGCCCGGCGCCGGTTGGTCTCGTCGATGGCCCTGTCCATCGCGGGAGTGATCCTGTCCGCGTACATGTGGACCTGGCCGGAGACGTTACGGGCGGCGCGGCCGATCGTCTGGATCAGCGAGGTGCCGGAGCGCAGGAAGCCCTCCTTGTCCGCGTCCAGGATCGCCACCAGCGACACCTCGGGCAGGTCCAGGCCCTCGCGCAGCAGGTTGATGCCGACCAGCACGTCGAACCGGCCCGCCCGCAGCTCGCGCAGCAGCTCCACCCGGCGCAGCGTGTCCACGTCGCTGTGCAGGTACCGGACCCGGATGTCCAGGCCGAGCATGTAGTCGGTGAGGTCCTCGGCCATCTTCTTGGTCAGCGTGGTGACCAGGACCCGCTCGTCCCGCTCGACCCGCTTGCGGACCTCGTGCACCAGGTCGTCGATCTGGCCCTCGGTCGGCTTGACGATCACCTCGGGGTCGATCAGGCCGGTCGGGCGGATGATCTGCTCGACCTGGCCGTCGCCGCGCGACAGCTCGTACGGGCCGGGCGTCGCCGACAGGTAGACGGTCTGCCCGATGCGCTCCAGGAACTCCTCCCACTTCAGCGGGCGGTTGTCCATCGCGGAGGGCAGCCGGAAGCCGTGCTCGACCAGGGTGCGCTTGCGCGAGGCGTCGCCCTCGTACATCGCGCCGATCTGCGGCACGGTGACGTGCGACTCGTCGATGACCAGGAGGAAGTCCTCCGGGAAGTAGTCGAGCAGGGTGTTCGGCGGGGAGCCGGGCTCGCGGCCGTCGAAGTGCATCGAGTAGTTCTCGACGCCCGAGCAGGTGCCGATCTGGCGCAGCATCTCGATGTCGTAGGTGGTGCGCATCCGCAGCCGCTGGGCCTCCAGCAGCTTGCCCTGCTTCTCCAGCCGGGCGAGCGTCCCCTCCAGCTCCTTCTCGATGCCGGTGATCGCGCGCTCCATGCGCTCGGGGCCGGCCACGTAGTGCGAGGCGGGGAAGACGTGGACGGAGTCGTCCTGGCTGATGATCTCGCCGGTGAGCGGGTGCAGGGTGTACAGCGCCTCGATCTCGTCGCCGAACATCTCGATCCGGACGGCGAGCTCCTCGTACACCGGGAAGATCTCGATGGTGTCGCCGCGGACCCGGAAGGTGCCGCGGGTGAAGGCCACGTCGTTGCGGGCGTACTGGATGTCGACGAAGCGGCGCAGCAGGTCGTCCCGGTCGATCTCCTGACCGATCTTGAGCCGCACCATCCGGTCCACGTACTCCTGCGGGGTGCCGAGGCCGTAGATGCAGGAGACCGAGGCGACCACGACCACGTCCCGGCGGGTGAGCAGCGAGTTGGTCGCCGAGTGGCGCAGCCGCTCGACCTCCTCGTTGATCGAGGAGTCCTTCTCGATGTAGGTGTCCGTCTGCGGGACGTAGGCCTCCGGCTGGTAGTAGTCGTAGTACGAGACGAAGTACTCGACCGCGTTGTTCGGCAGCAGCTCGCGGAACTCGTTGGCCAGCTGCGCGGCCAGCGTCTTGTTCGGAGCCATCACCAGGGTGGGCCGCTGCAGCTTCTCGATCATCCAGGCCGTGGTGGCCGACTTGCCGGTACCGGTGGCACCGAGCAGCACGACGTCCTTCTCCCCTCCCCTGATCCGCCGCTCCAGCTCGGCGATCGCCGCCGGCTGGTCACCGTTCGGCTGGAAGGGACTGACGACCTCGAAGGGCGCCACGGACCGCTCAATACTCGTGATGGGACGCACCACTCAACGGTACGACCCACCACTGACAAGCGGGTCCGGTTCGATCAGGCGGCGTGGGCCTCGAAGCTCATGGCCCGCTCCCGGGCGGGATCGATCCGCACGACGGAGCCGAAGGCCGCGGTGAGGCGGTCGGCGGCGCGCCCGGCCGCCCGGCACTCGTCACCGGTCACGATTCCCTCCCCGGTCGGCCGTGGGAACAACTGCCGACCGGGGGGAAGGTCACGGGTCAGGCCTTGGCGCTGTCCCGGGCGAGGGCGACCAGGCGGGAGATGGCGCGCAGGTACTTCTTGCGGTAGCCGCCGCGGAGCATCTCCTCGGGGAAGACCCGGTCGAAGGGGAGACCGGAGGCGGTGATCGGGAGCTCGCGGTCGTACATGCGGTCGGCGAGGACGACCAGGCGCAGCGCGGTGGACTGGTCGTCGACCTGCTCGACGCCGCGCAGGCACACCGCGGTGACGTCGTCCAGCAGCGCGCCGTAGCGGCTGGGGTGGACGGCGGAGAGGTGGGTGAGCAGGGCGTCGAAGTCGTCCAGCGAGGCGCCGGGCGTGCGGGCCGCGACGGCGCCGACGGCCTCGTCGGAGTACGGCGGCGGGGCGTCCGGCAGGCCGCGGTGGCGGTAGTCCTGGCCGTCGATCCGCATCGGGCGGAAGTGCGCGGACAGGCCCTGGATCTCGCGCAGGAAGTCGGCGGCGGCGAAGCGGCCCTCGCCGAGCTTCTCCGGCAGGGTGTTCGAGGTGGCGCAGAGCTTCACGCCGTTGTCGACCAGCCGGCCGAGCAGGGTGGAGACCAGCACGGTGTCGCCCGGGTCGTCCAGCTCGAACTCGTCGATGCAGAGCAGCGTGTGCCCGGAGAGGGTCCGCACGGCCTGCTGGAAGCCGAGCGCGCCGACCAGGTTGGTCAGCTCGACGAAGGTGCCGAAGGCCTTGGGGCCGGGGGCGGCGTGCCAGAGCGAGGCGAGCAGGTGGGTCTTGCCGACGCCGTAGCCGCCGTCGAGGTAGACCCCGGCCGGGCCGGTGGGCGCGGGGGCGGAGCGGCGGAACCAGCTGCGCTTGGGTGCCGAACCGTTTCCTCCGGCGAGGGTGGCCGCGAACTGCTCCAGGACCTGGACGGCCTCGTACTGGCTCGGCTGGGTCGGGTCCGGGATGTACGTCCCGAAGCTCACGTCGGCGAACCGGGGCGGCGGGACCATCTCGGCGACCAGCCGCTCGGCGGGCACGACGGGACGGCGGTCGGTGAGCGCGATCGGGGAGCCGGACACGGGTGCGGCGGCTATCGGCTCGGTCGCGGTGGCGGAGTGGGAGGCTGCGGGCACATCAGTAGAGGGTACGCCTGCCCCGTACGCCGTCCGAACGACCCACGGCCCCGGACGGGACACGACCCACGACCCCGAACGGGACGGCCCGCCGCCGCTCCGGAGGGCACGGCCCGCCGCCCCGGACGCCCCACGGCCCGCGGTGGAAGACTGAGGGCATGCAACAGTTGATCAGCCCGCTGAGCGGGCGGCTCGCCGATCCGGCCGCGCTGGAATCGCTCGCCGCCGTCTACGCGTACCCCGAACAGGTGAATCAGGGCCGCCCCTGGCTGCGCGCCAACATGGTGTCCGGCCTGGACGGCGGGGCCAGGCTGGACGGGCTCTCCGAGGGCCTCTCCGGCGACGCGGACAAGCGGATCTTCGGGGTGCTGCGGGCCCTGTCGGACGTGGTAGTGGTGGGCGCGGAGACGGTCCGCGCCGAGGGCTACCGGCCGGCCCGGGCGCGCGCGGAGTTCGCGGCGGCCCGGGCGGCGGCGGGCCAGGCGTCCGCCCCGGCGATCGCCGTGGTGAGTCGCTCGCTGCAGCTGGACCTGACCGCGCCGCTGTTCACCGAACCGCTGGTCAGGACGGTGGTGATCACCACCGAGGACGCCTCCGCGGAGCGCCGCCGGGCGGTCGCCGAGGTGGCCGACCTGGTCCTCGCCGGCACCGGTTCGGTGGACCTGCGGACGGGCCTGGCGGCCCTGGCCGAGCGGGGCTGGACCCGGCAGCTGACCGAGGGCGGCCCGCGCCTGCTGGGGCAGCTCGCGGAGGCCGGCCTGCTGGACGAGCTGTGCCTGTCGCTGGCCCCGCTGCTCACCGGGGGCGACGCGCCGCGCATCCTGCACGATGCCCGAATGCCGGACGTCCAGCGGATGCAGCTGGTCTCATTGATCGAGCAGAAAGGATTCCTCTTCACTCGTTACCTGCGTCACCTGGGTTCGGATGACCCCGTGACCCCCCGATCGTGATCCCGTTATGCGATGCCGGGGCCCGGGGGCCGGCCACTGGAAGGGACTCACGTGTTCAAGACGGTACTGATGATCGAAAAGGCTCTCTCCGACGCGGACGTGGAACTCGTCACCACGCTCCACGGCGAGGAGAAGGTGTCCTTCGTCGTCCTGATGCAGCCGCGCGGCAAGCAGGACGAACTGCTGCGGGCGCTCGACGACGTCGCCCTCGGCCACCTCGACAAGGTGGTCCACGAGCACGACGAGTCCGAGACCGAACCGACCGTGGCCACCGAGTCGCTGGAGCACAGCCTGCGCCACCTGCGCTCGGCCGGGGCCGAGGCGGTGGGCGAGCTGGTCGAGGAGAAGCCGCTGGAGCGGCTGCGCACGGTCGTCGAGGAGCAGCGGGCCGACGAGGTGGTGGTGCTCACCTCCCCGCACTTCGTGGAGGAGTTCTTCCACCGCGACTGGGCCTCCCGGGCCCGGCACCAGGTCGGGGTCCCGGTACTCAGGCTGTTCGCCAGCGACTCCTGAGCGACTCCTGGCCCGGCGCGCCGGTGGTGCAGAATCGTCCTTGCGGTCCGCCCGCGAGGACGGTTCCGTCCTCCCGTTCCGCCCGCCCGCCCTGTCTGCCCCCGCCCGTACGGAGCCACGCCTTGAACGACGCCGCGCACGACCTGCACGCCCCGCACTTCATCGGCATCGGCGGCGCCGGGATGTCCGGCCTGGCGAAGATCCTCGCCGTGCGCGGGGCCAGCGTCTCCGGCAGCGACTCCAGGGAGTCCGAGACCGTTCTCGCACTGCGCGCCCTCGGCGCCACCGTGCACGTCGGCCACGCCGCCGAGCACGTGCCGGACGGCACCAGCAGCGTGGTCGTCTCCAGCGCGATCCGCGCCGACAACCCGGAGCTGGTCGCGGCCCACGAGCGCGGCATCCCGGTGGTGCACCGCTCCGACGCGCTGGCCGCGCTGATGGGCGGCCGCCGGGCGCTGGCGGTGGCCGGCACCCACGGCAAGACCACCACCACCAGCATGCTCGCCGTCGCCCTCGGCGAACTGGGCCTGGACCCGTCCTACGCGATCGGCGGCGACCTCGACGCGCCCGGCTCCAACGCCCACCACGGCACCGGCGAGATCTTCGTCGCCGAGGCGGACGAGAGCGACCGCAGCTTCCACAAGTACGCGCCGGAGGTGGCGATCGTGCTCAACGTGGAGCTGGACCACCACGCCAACTACGCCTCGATCGAGGAGATCTACGAGTCCTTCGAGACCTTCGTCGGCCGGATCGTCCCCGGCGGCACCCTGGTGGTCTCGGCCGACCACGACGGCGCCCGCGAGCTCACCTCCCGGGTGGCCGGCCGCGAGGGCCTGAACGTGGTGACGGTCGGCTCCGCCGAGGACGCCGACCTGCGGGTGCTGTCGGTGGTCGCCCACGGCATGACCAGCGAGGTCACCGTGCTGCTGGACGGCGCCGAGCTGTCCTTCACCGTCTCGGTGCCCGGCCGGCACTACGCCCACAACGCGGTGGCCGCGCTGGCCGCCGGCGTCGCGCTGGGCGTCCCGGCCGCCGACCTGGCCAAGGCGCTCGGCGCCTACACCGGCGTGCGCCGCCGCCTCCAGCTCAAGGGCGAGGCCGCCGGAGTCCAGGTGATCGACTCCTACGCCCACCACCCCACCGAGATGACCGCCGACCTGGAGGCGATCCGCGAGGGCCTGACCGGCGGGGGCCGGGTGCTGGTGGTCTTCCAGCCGCACCTGTTCAGCCGCACCCAGCAGCTCTCCGAGGAGATGGGCCGCGCCCTGGCGCTGGCCGACGCCTCGGTGGTGCTGGACATCTACCCGGCCCGCGAGGACCCGATCCCCGGCGTGACCAGCGAGCTGATCGTCGACGCCGCCCGCCGGGCCGGCGCCGAGGTCACCGCCGAGCACTCCTTCGCCGCCGCCCCCGCCCTGCTGGCCGGCCTCGCCCGCCCGGGCGACCTGCTGCTCACCATGGGGGCCGGAGACGTCACCAACCTCGGTCCGGAAATCCTCACGCACCTCGCGAACGTTGCATCCAACGTCTGACCCACGTCCGTCCGACGTACGCCGCGACCGGGAGCCGTGAGATGAGCTACGAGATCGATAAGACCGAGGCCGAGTGGCGCGCCCAGCTCAGCCCCGAGGAGTACCACGTGCTCCGCGAGGCGGGCACCGAGCGCCCGTTCACCGGTGAGTACACCGACACCAAGACGGTCGGCGTCTACGGCTGCCGGGCCTGCGGGGCCGAACTGTTCAGCTCCGAGACCAAGTTCGACAGCCACTGCGGCTGGCCGTCCTACTACGCGCCGCTGGCCGGGGACCGGGTCCAGTACATCGAGGACACCTCGCTGGGGATGCGCCGGGTCGAGGTGCGCTGCGCCCGCTGCGGCGGGCACCTGGGGCACGTCTTCGAGGGCGAGGGCTACGGCACGCCGACGGACCAGCGGTACTGCATCAACAGCGTCTCGCTGACGCTGAAGCCGGCCGAGTAGGACGAACGGCGACGGGCCCGGGC
Source organism: Kitasatospora sp. NPDC005856 (assembly GCF_040629945.1). NCBI lineage: Bacteria > Bacillati > Actinomycetota > Actinomycetes > Kitasatosporales > Streptomycetaceae > Kitasatospora > Kitasatospora sp. NPDC005856. The sequence continues at coordinate 74,512 of NZ_JBEXWT010000006.1, forward strand.
ACCCCGCAGTGTCCGGGCCCGTGTGCTGTCCGGGCGCCGCCGTCGAGGGCCGGGGCTACCCCGCGACCGGTGCGAAGCGGACCGGGAGGTGCACCAGGGCGCGGTGGAACGGGCCGGGGCGCCAGAGCAGGTCCTCGGCCGGGGTGGACAGTTCGAGGTCGCTGAGGCGGCTGCCCAGCTGCTCGATGGCGGTGATCGCGATCAGCAGGGCCGGGTCCCGGGCCGGGCAGGCGTGCGGGCCGGCCGCCCAGGCCAGGTGGGCGCTCTCGCCGCTGCGCAGCACCCCGTCGTCGGTGGGTGGCGCGGCCTGGGAGTTGGCGGCCGCGTACGAGACCAGGACCAGCGTGCCCGCCTTGATCTCGCGGCCGTGGAAGGTGATGTCGTACCGCGGGTAGTGGGCCGAGAGGTTGGCCATCGGCGGCTCGTGCCAGAGCACCTCGTCGATCGCCTGGTGGGCGGTCATCGCGCCGCCGAACAGCGAGCCGGCGTAGCGGGCGTCGGTGAGCAGGCGCAGCAGGGCGTTGCCGATCAGGTTGGTGGTCGGCTCGTGCCCGGCGATCAGGGTCAGGGTGATCTGCCGGATCACCTCGTCGTCGTCCAGCCCGACCGGGTGGGTGACGTACATGGAGGTGAGGTCGTGCCGGGGGCGTTCGCGGCGCTCGGCGACCATCGCGGTGACCACCGCGACGAGCTTGCCGTACGCGGCGCCGGCGCTCGCGCCGGACTCGAACAGCCCGGTGATCGAGTCCACCATCTCGGCGCGCCGCTCCTCCGGCACGCCGAACCAGGTGGTGAGCGCGAACGCGGGCAGCCGGCGGGCGTACTCGGCGATCAGGTCGGCGTGGCCGACGGCGGCGAAGCGGTCGATCAGCCGGTGGGCGGTCTCGGCGACCTGACGCTGGAGCCGGTGCGGTTCGAACAGCGCGAGGGCGTCGGTGATCACCGTCCGGTAGCGGGCGTGGGTCTCGCCGTCGCTGAACAGGGCGGTCGGGCGGTAGCCGAGCACGGGCAGCAGCGGGGAGTCCGGTGGGACGGTGGCCTGCCAGGCCCGGGAGTCCTTGGAGAAGGTGTCGGTGTCGCGCAGCAGGTCCAGCGCGGCCTGGTAGTCGGTGACCAGCAGGGCCTCGACGCCGGGCGCGACCTCGACCGGGGCGAGCGCGCCGTGCCGCCGCAGCCGCTCGTAGACCGACTGGGGGTCGGCGGCGAAGGCCGGGCCGTGGATCGGGGTCGGGCGGGACTCGACGGTCACGGCTGCTCCGGGGCGGCGGGGGCGACGGGGTCGGCGGGCGCGGCGGGCGCGGCGGGGACCTCGGAGGTCGCGGGGACCTCGGAGGCTGCGGGCAGTGCGTCCAGAACGTGCTCGGCCAGCGCGATCAGCGCGTCCAGGCTGCTGTCGCGCTCGCGGGCGTCGCAGAGCAGCAGCGGGGTGGCGGCGTGCAGGTCCAGGTGGGTGCGCAGCACCTCGACCGGGTGTTCCGGCGCGTCCGGGAACCGGTTGACGGCGACGGCGTACGGCAGGCCCTGCTCCTCGACCATGTCCATGATCTCGAAGGAGTCGGCCAGCCGGCGGGTGTCGGCGAGCACCAGGGCACCCACGGCGCCGCGGGCGATGTCCCGCCAGAGCGGGAAGAAGCGGCGCTGGCCGGGGGTGCCGAACATGTAGAGCACGACGTTGCCGGGCAGGGTGAGCCGGCCGAAGTCGACGGCGACGGTGGTGGTGACCTTCCCGGGCAGGCCGGCCAGGTCGTCCACCGGGCGGCCGGTCTCGGTCATCGCCTCCTCGGTGTGCAGGGTGGCGATCTCCGAGAGGGTGCGGATGAGGGTGGTCTTGCCGACCCCGAACGGGCCGGCCACCACCAGTTTCATCAGCGTCTGGTCCTGGTCGGGCAGGTAGCCCACCCGGCTCTGGTCTTCCGGGTCCGGCCGGCCGGCCGGGTCATCGGAGCGCACGGAGTCCAACGAGGAGCCTCTCGACGATGGAGCGGTCGGTCTGCTGGGCGCGCGGGATCGGTGCGCGGGCGCGCAGGCAGCCCGATTCGACCAGGTCGGCCGCGAGGAAGACGGTGGCGCTGACCGGCAGGCGCAGGTGCGCGGCGGCCTCCACCACGGTCAGCGCGCCGGGGCGCAGCAGTTCCCAGAGCCGGCGGTGTTCGGGTTCGAGCGCGTCCGGCGGATCGGCGCGGTCGGCGAACAGCACGGTCAGCCGCTCGAAGCCCTTGGTGCCGGGGCGGCTGCGGCCGCCGGTGGCCAGGTAGGCGGGCACCATCCGCCTGCGGGGGGCCGCGGTCATGACCGGCCGTCGTCGTCCTGCCGCCGGGTCGGGCTCGCGAGCGCGCGACCGAGGGCGGCGACCTGCAGCTGCATCTGGTAGGCGACGTTGCCGAGTTGGGCGTCCGGCGAGGTGAACACGGCGAGCGAGGTGTTCTCCCCGGCGGGCACCACGATGGCGTAGCCGAGGTCGGACTCCACCACGGTCTGGGCCAGCCGGGGCCGCTCGACGTCGGTGAACGCCGTGGTGAAGGCCCGGGCGGCGGCGTGGACGGTGGCGGTCATCGCGGCGACCCGCTCGGCCGAGGCGCGCTCCAGGCCGTCCGAGGCACCCTCGACCAGGCCGTCACCCGTGGCGATGACCGCGTGCAGCACACCCGGCAGCTCCAGCAACGGGGTCAGCACCCACGAGATCTCGTCGGTGGTGGTCGGGCTGGGCGTGCTGCTCACTACTGGGCTCCCTCTGGGGTCGGACCGGTGCTCTGGTCACCGGGGTCGCGGCCGGCGGCGGTGTCGCCGGGGGTGTTCGTCGTGCCGGGGGTCCTCGTCGTGCCGGGTGTGTCCGTCCCGCCGGTCGGGTCCGTCCCGCCGGGTGTGCTCTCGCCGCTCGCGGGGGCGGCCCCGCCGCCGGGGGCGACGACGGTGGTCTCCTCGCGGGCGGCCCGGGCCACGGCGGCCCGGCCGGAGTCGGTGCCCCGCTGCAGCGCCTGCCAGTGGGCGGCGGCCCGCTCGGGGGTGCGGTCGGGTGCGGTGGCGGAGGCCGGGACGGGGCCGGGCTCGGCGCCGGACGGCTGTCCGGCGGCCGGCGGACGGCGGCGGCGCCGGGTGGGCAGGCCGGTGCCGTCGTCGGCCACGGGTGCGTCCGTCGCGGGCGTGTCCCGCACGGGAGCGCCGTCCGTCGCGGGCGCGTCGTCCCCTGCCGGGCGGTCCGCCACCGGATCGGGCACCACCCGGATGGCCGGGGTCGGATGCGGGCCCGGCCGGTTGTGGCGGTCGGCGAGCCGCGGCCCGTCCTGCTCGTCCCCGTCGCGCATCGGCCGGACGGCCGCGACGGTGGGCGCCGGGGCCGGGCCGGCGCCGGCCCGCAGCGGCAGCGGGGTGAGCACCGACAGCGGTTGCTCGTCGTCCACGACGGTCACCAGCGCGGCCGGGATGCGCAGGATGGTCCGCATGCCGCCGTACGGCGAGGGCTCGATGTGACAGGAGAAGCCGTACTGACGGGCCAGCTTGCCGATCACCGCGAAGCCGGTCTTGGGCGGGTTGCCGAGCTCGGTGAGCAGCATGTCGGGCGGGCCGGCCAGCAGCCGGCGGGCGCGGCGCAGCTGGTCCTCGTCCATGCCGATGCCGCTGTCGTCGATGATCACCAGCGCGCCGCGGCCGCCCTGCTGGACGGTGACCGGCACGTCGGTCTCCGGGTGGGAGTAGGCGGTGGCGTTGGCGAGCAGCTCGGCGATGGTGACGGCGATCGGCTCGGCGGCCCGGGCGACCACGGCGAGGCGCTGCTCGCGCAGGTGGTTGGCGACCTTGATCCGGGCGTAGCCGGGCACCCGGGAGAGCGCGCCGACGACCACCTCGGCGAGCGGCGAGTCGGTACGGGCGAGGCCCGGCCAGGCCTCGCAGAGCACCGCGATGGTCTGGATCCGGCGCAGCGCGACCTCGTTGCGGAAGTCGACCTCCAGCAGCCGGGGGTCGTCGTTCTCGTGCTGGAGCTGCTGGACCAGGCTCTGGATCTGGTACAGCAGGGTCTGGATCCGGGAGGTGGCGCCGCGCATGGCGGCGCGGGCGGCGGCGTCCACCCGTTCGCGCTCGTCGGCGAGGGCGGCGTGGGCGGCGTCCAGGACGGCCTGCAGCGCCCGGACGGCCTCGGGGCCGACGGCCTCCGGGTCCAGGGGGCCGACCGGCGGGGCGTTGGTGTGGGTGAGCCGTACGGCGGTGGCGGCGACCCGCTCCTGGGCGAGGTGGCCGATCTCGGCGAGCAGCGCGGTTGCCCGGGTCTCGGCGGCGGCGAGCGCGCTCTCGGCCCGCTCGGCGCGGGCGGTCGCGGCGGCGCCCTGTTGCAGGGCGTCCCGCACGGCGTCCTGCGCGTGCCGGGCCGCCTCCTGGGCCTCGCGGACGCTGTCCTCGGCGGCCCGGGTGCGCTCCTGGGCCCGCCGGGTCTCCTCGGCGGAGCTCCGGGCGGCGTCCTGGGCCTCGCGCTGCTGCTGCTCGGCGCGGGCGAGCCTGCCCTCGGCCGCCCGGGTGCGCTCCTCGCTGCGGCCGAGTGCGGTCTCGGCGGCCGAGGCCCGGGTGACGGCCCCGGCCCGGCCGCGGGCGAGCACGGCCGCGGCCACGGCGGCGACCAGCGCCAGGACGATCAGCGCGATCTGCGTCATCGAAGTCCTCGTGGGTGCTTGCGGGTGTGGCTCGGTGGTGCGGCCGGGCCTGCCGGGAGGAGAGTGCGCCCGGGAGCCCGGTGGGCTCGGTTCCGGTCGGCGCGCGGGCGGGGTCAGCTACGGGCGGCGCGCGGGCGCGGGCAGCGGACGGCGTCCTCGGCCAGCTCCCGGGCCACCAGGGCGACCTGGCCCATGGCCTCCAGGACGCCCGGGGCCTCGGAGCCGTCCAGGTGCCGGTACTCGGCCGCGACGGTGAGCACCAGGCGCTCGGGCAGGCCGAGTTCGGGGTGGCGCTGCTCGGCGATCACCCGCCGGGCGGCGTCCAGCGCGGGTATGCCGGCGGCGTGCAGGGCGTGGGCGCGTTCGCGGACGTAGGCGAGGTAGCCGATGTGCTCGCGGACGCCGTCGCGGTCGAGCACCGGGCCGTGGCCGGGCACGAAGATCTCCGCGCCGGTGGCCAGGGCCTGCTCGCAGGCGCCGATGACGTTCTCCAGCGGTCCGGCCCAGTGCGAGGGGTGGTCGCCGGGCTGCTCAGGCGTCGAGGAGAAGATCACGTCGCCGGTGAAGACCGCGCGCTGGTGCGGGAGGTGGACCAGGAGGTCGCCACCCGTGTGGGCGGCGGGCAGGCTGGTGATCCGCACCGGGTGGCGGCCGACGGTCAGCTCCAGCTCGCCGGTGAAGACGGTGTCGGGGCGCACCGGCTCGGTGCCGGACCAGTCGAACCGCCCGAAGTGCTCCTTGAGGTAGCCGCCGAGCGGCGACTGCGGGTCGCTGTTGGCGACCAGCGCGTGCTGCTGCTGCGGGGTGGGCTCCCAGTGGATGTGCTCCAGCGCCTCGCGGGTGGCGATCACCTCGGCGTCCGGCAGCACGCCGGCGCCCCACAGGTGGTCCCCGTTGGCGTGGGTGACGACCACCCGGTCGATCCCGACCCCGTCCGGCAGCAGTCGCCGGCTCACGGCGAGGAACTCCCCGGCCATCGAGGGGTCGTACGGCGTGTCGATCCAGAGCGCGGTGGTCTCCGAGGCCAGCAGCCCGCAGTTGGCCAGGCCCCACCCCCGCTTCGGCGGGAGCCACACGTAGAGGTCCTCGGCAATCGCGCTCACGTTCGCACGCCTGATCGTCATGTGCGCGATTATGCCCATGCCGTGACAGGAGTGGAGCAAAACCATTACAGTTCAAGCCACTTCGCGCCCGGAGCAACCCGAGCTGTCCCGATTCGTCCCACGTGGTCTGGACCACATCTGGCCGAAGTGGCCCGTCCCGCGCCCCGGTTGGGCACCGGTGGGCGGCCGGGGCATCCCGTCGGGAGGCGTCTGCGGAACGTCAGATCTGCTGGTCGGCGGCGCCGTTCAGCTGCTTGATCCCCTTGCGCTCCCCCGCGCAGCGTTCGTAACCGAGCCACGCGTTGATCGCCAGCATCGGCGCATTGGTCGTGTCGTTGCTGGTGTACGCGTGCCGGTGACCCGCGGCCGCGGCGAGCCGCAGCGACTCCAGCTTGGCCAGCTTGGTCAGCCCCCTGCCGCGGAACTCCCGGCGGCAGGCGGTGAACGCGGACCAGTAGCGGTCCTCCCCGTCGGTCTGCGCCATGCTGAACGCGGCCGGCCGGCCGTCCACCACGGCCACGACGCTCAGCGCGGCGTCCCGGTCCGGCCGGTTCCAGTCGTTGCGCAGCCAGTCCTCGTACTCGTAGGCGTCCATCGGCACCTCGCTGCCGGGCTCGTCCAGGATGGCGTCCGCCTCGACCAGGAACACCGGGTGCGGGTCGGCCGCCCAGTCGGCGGCCGGGCGCAGCTCGACGCCGGCCGGCGGTACGGGCGCGGGCGGCAGCGGCAGCACGAGGTCCCGTCCGGCGAACTGCATGGTGCGCCCGAGCCGGTAGCCCCGGGCGGTGGCGAAGGCCAGCGAGGCGGGTTCGTCGTCCAGCCAGGTGTGCAGCTCCGTCACCCCGTACGCGGTCAGGTGCCGTTCGGCCGCGGCCAGCAGGGCGGTGGCCGCGCCGCGCCGCCGGAACTCCGGCAGCACGCTGCCGTTGGCGTAGCCGACGCCCGTGGTCGTCGTCCCGAGCACCACCCCGCAGCGCACCGCGCCGACCACCCGGCCGTCCAGTTCGGCGACGAAGGTGCGGAAGTGCTCGTCGGGGCTGGGCCGGGCGTTCAGCCAGACCAGGGCCTCGGCGGAGAGCACCAGGTGCTCGCGCCCGGCCCGGTGGGCCGCGGCCACGGCCCGGGCGTCCTCGGGGCGGAAGTCACGGATCGTCAAGGAGGAAGAACCAGAAGAAGTCATGGATTCCCACGCTAGCCGCGCCGACCCGTCCGGCGCCTCCGGTTTTTCCCGCCGGAAGGGCGCCCACCTGCGGGAACGGCCCGGGCTCGGGACCAAAGTCCCTCACCGCCGGGACGACATGCTCAAATAATGCTCTGAGAAGACCGGGCGAGGCTTGGCAGCCACCCCGCCCGGGGACATTCTCAGCAGCACGGCCACGCGGTTCCGGCGACGACGCCCGCACCGCTCGACGGCCCTCCCACCCGGCCCTCAGAAGGGGGCGAACCGATGACTTCCCCTGCCCTGGAACTGCCCGCCTCCGCCGCCGCGAGCCGCGAGGCCACATCCCCGGGACCCGCACCCCGCCTGGGCGTCGGCCTCGGCTGGCGCAGTGAGATCGACACCGTGGTCGAGCGCCAACCGGGCCTGGACTGGGTCGAGGTGGTCGCCGAGAACATCTGCGCCGACCACCTGCCCGACTCCCTGACCGTGCTGCGCGAACGCGGCGTCACCGTCGTCCCGCACGGCGTCGGCCTCGGCCTCGGCGGCGCCGACCTGCCCGACCCCGGCCGCCTCGCCCGGCTCGCCGAGGCCGCGCTGGCCCTCGGCTCCCCGCTGGTCACCGAGCACCTGGCGTTCGTCCGGGCCGGCGGCCTGGAGGCCGGCCACCTGCTGCCCGTCCCCCGCACCCGGGACTCGCTGCGGGTGATCGCCGAGAACGTCCGGATCGCCCAGGACCGGCTGCCGGTGCCGCTCGCCCTGGAGAACGTCGCCGCCCAGCTCGCCTGGCCGGACGACGAGTTCACCGAGGGCCAGTTCCTCGCCGAGCTCGTCGAGCGCACCGGCGTCCGGCTGCTGATCGACGTCGCCAACCTGCACACCAACCGGGTCAACCTCGGCATCGACCCGGCCGCCGAGCTCGACCGCCTGCCGCTGGAGTCGCTCGCCTACGTCCACGTCGCGGGCGGCACCCTGGTCGACGGCGTCTGGCACGACACCCACGCCCACCCCGTCACCGAACCGGTGCTGGAGGTGCTGGCCGAACTCTGCGCGCGGACCGCCCCGCCCGGGGTGCTGCTGGAGCGGGACGGCAACTTCCCGCCGCCCAGCGAGCTGGCCGGTGAACTGGACGCCATCCGCCGGGTGCTGGAGGGGAGCACCCGACGATGAGCGACCTGACGGGAACGGCTCGGGGGAACGCCACCCCGGGCCCCACCACCGACCAGGGCGTCACCCGGCAGGACCTCGCCGGGCAGGGCCTCGCCGACCCGGACCCCGCCGCCGCCCGGCGGCGCCTGGCCCGGCGCCAGGAGGAGCTGCTGGCCGCCCTGGTGGCCGGCGGGCCCGTCCCGCCCGGCTTCGACGAGCGCCAGGTCCGCGCCCAGTCCACCGGCCTGGCCGCCAAGCGGCGGGACACCACCGCCAAGGTGGCCCCGGACCTGCCCCGGACGCTCGGGGCGCGGTACGGCCCGCTCTTCCTCGACTACGCCCGCTCCCACCCGCAGACCGGCGGCTACCGCGCCGACGCCCGGGCCTTCGCCCAGTGGGTGCTCACCGACGGCGGCCCGCTCGCCGCCGAGCACCGCCGGGCCCTGGAGCAGTGGCTCCACCCGGCGCCCGTACGGCCGCCGGGCCCGCTCGCACGCCTGCGCCGGGCCCTGCGCCGCTGACGGCCGGGCCGCCGCCGAACCCGGCGGCACCGAACTCTGACGCACCATCACCACCTCGGGGGAACAGCCCATGTGGCACAACAGCTACTTCATCGTCCCGGCCGTCCTGCTGGTGACCGCCGCCCTGTACGCCGCCCGGACCCGGCAGCGCATCGGCCGGGTCCGCCACGCCAAGGGCCTGCCCGGCCGCGGTCTGCCGCTGCTCGACACCGCGTTCCTGTCCGGCGGGCCGGCGCGGGTGTTCGACACCGCCATGGTCCGGATGCACCTGAACGAGCAGGCCGTGGTCAGCCGCTCCGGTCTCGTCACGCTCACCGGCGCCAAGCCGTACGACGCCGTCGACAAGGCGGTCCAGGACGCCGTCGGCCCGACCGGGAGCCGCGAAATCGGCCCGCTGCGCCACACCGTGATGCGCTCCGCCGCCGTCCAGGAGATCGGCGACCGACTCGCCGACCGCGGCCTGCTGCGCCGCCCCGAGCTGCTGCGCCGGGCCCGCACCGCCCGCCGACTGCTCTGGCTCGCGCTGGTCGTCGTGGTGGCCTCCGCGGTGGCCGCCCTCCTGCTCGACGACGGCGCCGTGGGCCACGACCGCCCGAACCTCTGGACCCCGGGCCTCCTGCTGCTCGGAGGATTCGCCACGCTGCTCGCCACCGCGCCTCTCAAGGGTCGGATCACCCCGGCCGGGCAGCGCCAGCTCTCCCTGATGCAGGGCACGCCGTGGAAGCCCAACGCCGGGGTGCCGCCCCAGCTCGCCGGCGGCGTGCTGCTGGGCGCGCTCGCGCTCGGCGGCCTGGCCGCCGCCGGGCTGGACAACCCGGAGCTGGAGGCCGCGATGCTGGCGGCGTCGGTCGAGGAGGAGGCCGTACGGCAGGCGGTCACCGCGAACTCCCTCTCGTCGTCCTCGTCGTCGTCCTCCTCGTCCGGTTCCTCCGGCTGCGGCGGGGGCTCCGCCTCCTGGTGCGGCTCCTCCGACTCCGGCTCCTCCGGCTCCGGCTGCGGCTCGTCCAGCTGCGGGTCCTCGTCCTCCTCGTCGAGCTGTGGTTCCTCGTCCTCCTCCAGCTGCGGGTCCTCCTCGTCGAGCTGTGGTTCCTCGTCCTCCTCCAGCTGCGGGTCGAGCTGCGGCGGCGGTGGCTGCGGCTCCTGAGCCCCCGCCGGGCGCACCGGCGCCGCGCCGCGGACGCGCCTTCGAACTCGCCTTCGGACGTCACAGTTCGGTATCGCGGACCGGGAAGACGTTCCGCCCGCCGTCGACACAGGCATACAACAAGCCCATGTGGTTGCTGTTCCTCATACCGGCCTGTGTCGCGGCGGTCCTGTCCTGCCTCCGACTGGTCCGGATGACCGCCACCGCCGACGCCCTGGCCGACCGGACCGGCCTGCGGCCCCCCGAAGCCGTCGGCATCGGCCTCTACGAGACCGCCTACCTGGCCGGCGGCCCGGACCGGGTGGTCGAACTCGCCCTCGTGCTGATGGCCGGCCGCGGCCGGCTGCACCTGGCGCACACCGGCTGGACCACCGTGGTCGACCCCCGGGGCCGCAGCCGCCTGGAGCGGGCGGTCATCGCCACCGTCGGCCCCGAGATCCAGTGCCCGACCGACGACCTGCGCCGGGCGATGGCCGAGCACCCCACCGTGCTGGAGATCGGCGCCCGGCTCACGCTGGCGGGCCTGGCCACCCCGGCCCTGGTGCAGCGCAACACCGTGGTGGTGGTCCGGCAGGTCCGGCACGCGCTGCTGCTGACGCTGGTCCTGCTGGCCGCCTCGCTGGCCGTCGGCGGCTTCACCGGCGGTGACGCCCTCGCCCCGCTCGCCTGGTTCTCCCTGCCGGTGGTGCTCACCTCGGGCACCCTGCTGATGGCCCGGGTCGACGTCTACCCGTACACCCGCTGGGCCTCCCCGATCGGCCAGGAGGTCCTGCGCGAGGTCCGCCCGGCCCGCCAGCGCGGCCTGGCCGACGACGAGGAGCGCGAACTGCTCACCGCCGTCGCCATGAACGGCCCGGCCGTCCTGCCCGATGCCCGGCTGCGCGCCGCCCTGCGCCCGCACCGGACCTGAGCCCCACACCGACGCGAAAAGCGGCTGCGCCCACCGCTCCGACCAGGGCAGACTCCGACCCGTGGACGAATCCCCCGGCAAGCCCGGCATCGGCCGGCCCGACATCGGCCGACAGGGCCTCGGCAGGAAGGGCCTCGCGACGCTGGAGCGCGCCCGCCACGAGGGCCGCCCGGTCCGGCTGCGCCGCTCCATCCCCGGCACCTCCGTGCTGCGCGAATTCGCCGGGCCCCGCCCGTAGACCGACCGCACCCGTGGACCGACCGCACACGCACACGCCGGAGGCCGGCTCCCCGGACGGGGAGCCGGCCTCCGAGAACCGCGGGAGCGCGGGAGCGCTCAGACCAGGCCGTTCAGCAGCTCGCTGACCGGCTTGCGCCGACCGGTGAAGAACGGCACCTCCTCGCGGACGTGCAGCCGGGCCCGGGAGGGGCGCAGGTCGCGCATCAGGTCGACGATCCGGTGCAGCTCGTCCGCCTCGAAGGCGAGCAGCCACTCGTAGTCGCCGAGCGCGAATGAGGCCACCGTGTTGGCCCGCACGTCCGGGTAGCCGCGCGCCATCATGCCGTGCTCGGCGAGCATCGCGCGCCGCTCCTCGTCCGGCAGCAGGTACCACTCGTAGGAGCGGACGAACGGGTACACGCAGACGTAGTCGCGCGCGCGCTCGTCGGCCAGGAAGGCCGGGATGTGCGACTTGTTGAACTCGGCCGGGCGGTGCAGCGCCATGTTCGACCAGACCGGCTCCAGCAGCCGGCCGAGGCCGGTGCGGCGGAAGCGGTTGTACGCCTCCTGGAGGTCGTCCGAGTCGGCGGCGTGCCACCAGACCAGGATGTCGGCGTCCGCGCGCAGACCGGAGACGTCGTACGTGCCGCGCACGGTCACGTCCTTGGCGGCCAGCTGGGCGAACAGCTCGTCCACCTCGGCGGCCAGCGCGGTGCGGTCCTCGGGCAGGGCGCCCTTGAGCTTGAACACCGACCACATGGTGTAGCGGATGACCTGGTTCAGGTCGCGCGCCTTCTTCTTCTCGGGCCGCTGCTCCGGCTCCCGCTCAACGCTCTCAGTCATGCGCCCATTGTCCTCTCCGTGGAGCCTTCCCCGGTCGCCGGGGTCAGCAGTCTGTCGACGGCCGCGGCGGCGGCGGCCGCCGAACCGATGCACGCCGGAATGCCCACCCCGTCGTACGCGGCGCCGCACAGCGCCAGCGCGCCCACCCGCCCGGCCGCCTCCCGCACCCGGGCCACCCGGTCCAGGTGCCCGACCGGGTACTGCGGCAGACCGGCCGAGAAGCGGGAGACGAAGGTGTCGTACGGCCGGGCGGTCAGCCCGATCGCCTCCTCCAGGTCCGCCAGCGAGCGCGCCACCAGCTCCTCGTCCCCCAGCCCGAGCGCCTCCTCCTCGCGGTACCGGCCCAGCGAGGTGCGCAGCAGGAACGCGTCCGGCGCGGAGCGCTCCAGCCAGCCCCACTTGTTGGAGGAGAAGGTCGAGGCCTTGATCCACCGGCCGTCCACCGGCGGAACCAGGAAGCCGCTGCCGCTGGGCGGCTCGGGCAGGTCGGCGCGGCGGAAGGCCAGGGTCACCAGGGCCATGCCCGCGTACTCGACGGCGTCCAGCTCGGTGGCGGCCGCCGGGGCGTCCTCGCGCAGCAGCCGGGCCGCGGCGGGGGCCGGGACGGCCAGCACCACGGCGTCCGCGTGCAGCACCTCGCCGCCGGTCACCACCCGCCAGCCGTCGGGGGTGCGGCGCAGCTCGTCCACCGGGGCGTCGGTGCGCAGGTCCACGCCCGCCTTGACGCAGGCCGCGGCGACCGCGCCGGGCAGGGTGCCGAGGCCGCCGCGCAGGCCCTGGAACACCGGAGTGCCGACCGCCGTCGGCCGGGAGGCCAGCTCGTGCACCCCCTCGACCAGCGGGCCGCCGCCGCGGGCGATCGCCAGCAGCTGCGGGACGGCGGCGCGCAGCGAGATCTCCTCCGCGTGGCCGGCGTAGACGCCGCCGAGGAGCGGCTCGACCAGCCGGTCGACGACCTCCCGGCCCAGCCGGTCGGCGACGTAGCGGCCGATCGCGACGTCCTCTCCGACCTCGGTGGGCCGCTCGTTCCGGGCCCGCTCCAGCCCCTCGTCGCTCAGCACGCCGGAGGCGGCCAGCGCCTCCAGGTCGCCGGGGACGCCCATCACCTGTCCGCCGGGCAGCGGCCGCAGCGCGCCGCGGGTCCAGATCGCGGCCTTCGCGGTGGTCGGCGGCTCCAGCTCCTCGCCGAGTCCGACCGCCCGCGCCAGCTCCACCGCCTCCGGCCGCCGGGCCAGCACCGACTCGGCCCCGAGGTCCACCCGGACCCCGCCGACCTCCCCGCCCCACAGCTTCCCGCCGACCCGCCCGGACGCCTCCAGCAGCGTCACCCGCGCCCGCGCGGCCCCTCCGGCCGCACCGCTCAGGAAAGCGGCCGCAGCCAGCCCCGCGATCCCACCACCGACGACGACGACCTGTGCATCCGACATGCTCCGCAGTCTCGCAGGTCTTTACACCGGACCCTCAATCCGCTGCACGCCCGCTGCTCGGTACCAGCCCGTCCAGATCGATCGCGATCGGGAACGGCACCGGGCGTTCGAGTTCGCCGCGGAAGATCCCGGCCGCGCGTACATCCGATCGGGAAGTTCACTCATCATGCTGCACGAACGAGCCCACCTCCCCGTGGTTACGCTCCTGCCATGGAACCGATCGTGGTGAGTGCGTGTCTGGCCGGGATTCCCTGTCGGTACGACGGGAGGGCGAAGACCTCCGACGGCGCCGTGCGGCTGGTCGAGGAGGGGCGGGCCGTGGTGGTGTGCCCGGAGGGGGCGGGCGGGCTGCCGACGCCGCGGCCGCCGGCGGAGATCGTGGGCGGGGACGGCGCGGACGTGCTGGACGGGCGGGCCCGGGTGGTGGACGCGACCGGGGCGGACTGCACCGCGGAGTTCCTGGCCGGCGCCCGGGCGGCGCTGTCCGCCGCCGAGGAGGCCGGGGCCCGGCGGGCGGTGCTGATGGCCCGCAGCCCGTCCTGCGGCTGCGGGCAGGTGTACGACGGGTCGTTCACCGGGGAGCTGCGCCCGGGCGACGGGGTGACGGCGGCACTGCTGCGCCGGGCCGGGATCGAGGTCACGGCCGGGTAGCGGGCCCCCTCGGCCGGAGGCCCGCCACCGGGAGGTCAGCGGGCGCTGGCCTCGTGGACGAAGGCGACGAGGCGGCTGAGCGCGTCCGGGTCCATGGACGGCAGCACGCCGTGGCCGAGGTTGAAGATGTGGCCGCTGGTGCCGAGCGCCTGGGCGGCGTGCAGCACCTCGCGGGCCTTGGTCTCCACGACCTTGGTGGGCGCGAACAGCACCGCCGGGTCGAGGTTGCCCTGCAGGCCCTTGCCCGGGCCGACCCGCTCGGCGGCGACGTTCAGCGGCACCCGCCAGTCGACGCCGACGATGTCCGCGCCGGCCTGGCCCATCAGGCCGAGCAGCTCGCCGGTGCCGACGCCGAAGTGGATCCGCGGCACGCCGTACTCGGCGACGGCGTCGAAGACCTTGGTGCTGGACGGCATCACCGAGCGGCGGTAGTCGTCCGGCGCGAGCGCGCCGACCCAGGAGTCGAACAGCTGGACCGCCGAGGCGCCGGCCTCGATCTGGACCTTGAGGAAGGCCGAGGTGATGTCCGCGAGCCGGTCCACCAGGGCGGCCCACAGCTCGGGCTGCCCGTACATCATGGCCTTGGTGTTCTCGTGGTTCTTGGACGGCCCGCCCTCGATCAGGTAGCTGGCCAGGGTGTAGGGCGCCCCGGCGAAGCCGATCAGCGGGGTCTCGCCGAGCTCGTCCACCAGCAGGCCGACAGCCTCGGTGATGTAGGGGACGTCGTCCGGCTCCAGCGGGCGCAGCCGCTTCAGGTCCTCGAAGGTGCGGATCGGGTCGGCGATGACGGGGCCGATGCCGGGCTTGATGTCGACGTCGATGCCGACGGCCTTGAGCGGCACCACGATGTCGCTGAAGAAGATCGCCGCGTCCACCTTGTGCCGGCGCACCGGCTGGAGGGTGATCTCCTTGACCAGCTCGGGCCGCATGCAGGACTCCAGCATGGGGATGCCCTCGCGGACCTTCAGGTACTCGGGCAGCGAGCGGCCGGCCTGGCGCATGAACCACACCGGGGTGTGCGGCACGGGCTCGTGCCGGCAGGCGCGCAGGAACGCCGAGTCGTGGGCGGCGCCGCGACGCCGGGGGGTGGTCGGGCCGTCGTGGGAGGCCGCCGTGGTGTCTGCCGTTGTCTCGCTCACGCGTCAAATCTTCGCACGCGTGCCGGGCCCGGTTTCCCGGCCGGTCTCGTCGGTTCCTCCAAGATCTGTCCGGGTTTGCCGTTCCGGCACGCCGCTGGGAGAGAAGTTGCGGCGATAACCCCGTCCTTCGACCTAGTCTTCGGGGCATGGCAGCGGTCGGAGGGCACCCCGCACAGGGTGGCGGAGCAGGTGGCGGAGCGGGGCGCGAGGGGGCGCCGAGCGAGTTCCGGGCGGCCGTGGCGGCCCTGGACGGGGCCCGGCTGCGGCCCGAGGTGCAGCTCTCCCCGGCGCCGGCGCCGCGCCGGCTCGCCCCGTACTCGTTCGCGGTGACCGCCTCGGTGGAGGTCGACGGCGAGGAGCTGGCGGACGGCCGGCTGGTGCTGCTGTACGACCCGGCCGGGCAGGAGGCCTGGAACGGGGAGTTCCGGGTGGTCACCATGACCAGGGCCGAGCTGGAGCCGGAGATGGCGGGCGACCCGATGGTCTCCGAGGTGGGCTGGTCCTGGCTGCTGGACACCCTGCAGGCGCACGGCGCCGGGTACGCGGAGCCCTCCGGCACGGTGACCCTGGCCTCCTCCCAGTACTTCGGCGGCCTGGCGGACCGCCCGTCCTCGACCGAGATCGAGATCCGGGCCTCCTGGACCCCGTCCGACGGCCGCTTCGAGCGGCACCTGGCCGCGTGGGCGGACCTGCTGTGCGTCAGCGCCGGCCTGCCTCCGGCCGCCCCGGCCCCGCAGGGGCCCACCGAGGTTCCTTCACTCGGTGGAGTGGTCCCGATGCCGGCCCGGCGACGCCCCCGGTCGCACTGACGGGTGGTGTGCGGGCCCGGCGGCGCCCGGGGGCCGGACGCCACCCCCAGGGCTGACGGAGTGTGACTTCGGATCCGCTCTGCGTCAATTCAATGGTCGATACCGACCGATCGGCACCGAATCTGATCGATTTTGTGCGAATAGCGGGCATGTCGCATCAATCATTTGCGCGATTTGTCCGTATTGTTACTCACTAGATCGTGATCATTCGCTAAAGCCGGGCACGGTTGCTGCCGAAGCAGACTGTGACCCTTTCCGAACGCGGAACACTCCGACCGCCCCCATCGGGGTTCCGTCCGCCACTCCCCGCAGGAGGCCTGGTGTCGGTCCTTCTTGAGCACCCCACGAACGTGGTCGCCTACCGGCCGACCAAGCCCACCGCCATGGTGGTCATCGCCGATCCCCGCGTCCGAAACACCGTCACCCGCCACCTGTGGGCACTCGGCGTCCGCGACGTGATCGAGGTGTCCTCCATCGCCGAGGCCCGCCCCAGGGTCTCCACTCCGCGCGACATCTGCGTCGCCGACGTGCACCTCCCGGACGGCTCCGGGCTGACCATCCTCGCCGAGACCCGCGCCGCGGGCTGGCCCAACGGCCTGGCACTGTCCGCCGCCGACGACATCGGCGCGGTCCGCAGCGCACTGGCCGGCGGAGTCAAGGGATACGTGGTGACCGGCACCCGGACGAACGTCGCGATGCCGGGCCGCCCGGGCCTGCCGCTCGGCGCCGCCGGGCTGGCCGGCCGGATGCGCCGCCCCGGGATGCCGGGCATGCCGGGCGCGGCGGGTGCGCCGGGCGCCCCCGGAGCCCCCGGAGCGCCGGGCGCGCAGCAGGCCGCCTACCGCGAGCTTTCCGGCCGCGAGGTCGAGGTGCTGCGGCTGGTCGCCGAAGGGCAGTCCAACAAGGCGATCGGCGTGGCGATGGGACTGTCGGCACTGACCGTCAAGAGCCACCTCGCCCGGATCGCCCGCAAGCTGGGCACCGGGGACCGCGCCGGGATGGTCGCGGTCGCGCTGCGCACCGGCATCATCCACTGAGCCGGGCGCTCCGGACCGCTGCGGCGGCCGAGGAGGAACGTTTCCTCCTCGGCCGCCGTCACGCTGTCCCGGGGCCCGCAGCGCGCGGTCCGCGCGCTGCCCTCCGGACGGCCCCCCACCCGGTCCTGTGCCGCCCCGCGCCGCGCCGTGCGGCCCCTGCGCGGTCCCCGTTCGGCCCCGGCGCGACCCCCTGTCGATCAACAGTCTGACCAGTCCGACAACACTCCCGGTCGTGAGGACCGTCGTACCCTTGGTGGGTGACCGACGCCGTAGCAGCCATCCCAGAAGAAGCAGCCCCGGTCCCGCTCCTCGAACCGAAGGACGGGATCCCGCCCGTGGTGGCGGACGACCGGGCGCTGGCCGCCATCGTCGCCGCCTTCGCAGCGGGCACCGGACCGGTGGCCGTCGACGCCGAACGGGCCTCCGGCTACCGCTACGGGCAGCGCGCGTACCTCATCCAGCTGCGCCGCGCGGGTTCCGGCTCCGCCCTGATCGACCCGATCGCCTGCCCGGACCTCAGCGCGCTCGGCAGGGCCGTCGAGGACGCCGAATGGGTGGTCCACGCGGCCAGCCAGGACCTGCCCTGCCTGTCCGAGGTCGGCATGAGACCCCGGCGCCTGTTCGACACCGAGCTGGCCGGGCGGATCGCCGGCTTCGCCCGGGTCGGCCTCGGGCCGATGACCGAGAACGTGCTCGGGCTGAGCCTGGCCAAGGAGCACTCCGCGGTCGACTGGTCCACCCGCCCGCTGCCCGAGCCGTGGCTGCGCTACGCCGCTCTGGACGTCGAGGTGCTGGTCGAGCTGCGAGACGCACTCGAACGGGAGCTGGACGCCCAGGGCAAGCTCGGCTGGGCGATGGAGGAGTTCGCCGCCATCGCCGCCGCGCCCCGCCCGGCCCCGCGCACCGACCCGTGGCGCCGCACCTCGCAGCTGCACAAGATCCGCCGCCGCCGCCAGCTGGCCGTGGTGCGCGAGCTGTGGCTCGCCCGCGACCGGATGGCGCAGGAGCGCGACGTCTCCCCCGGCCGGGTGCTCGCGGACGCCGCGATCGTCAACGCCGCGCTGGCCATGCCGCTGAGCATCGCCTCCCTGCAGGCCGTGCAGGGCTTCGGCCCCCGGGTGCACCGGCGCCAGCTGGAGCAGTGGCTGGCGGCCGTGCAGCGCGGCCGGGAGATCCCGGAGAACCTGCTGCCGCCGGCCACCGCGCCGCACGACGGACCGCCGCCGCCGCGGGCCTGGGCCGAGAAGGACCCGGTGGCCGCCGCCCGGCTCTCCGGCGCGCGCAGCGCGATCGGCGAGCTGGCCGAGCGCTACCACCTGCCCGCCGAGAACCTGATCACCCCGGACCTGGTCCGGCGGGTCTCCTGGCAGCCGCCGGCCGACCCGGGCCCCGAGGACGTGGCGGCCGCGCTGCGCGGGTTCGGCGCCCGGCAGTGGCAGGTGGACCTGGTGGCACCGGCGATCGCCGCCGCGTTCGTCGCGGCGGCCACCGCCCAGGACTGATCGCGACCGAGGGTCGACCGAGGGCCGATCGCGGCGCCCGCTCGCGGAGCCGGGCCGGTCCGGCAACACGACGAAGGGGACGTCGTCCGTACGGGCGACGTCCCCTTCGTCGTGCCCGGGAACGGAGCTCCTGGTCGGACGGGCCGGGGAACGTGTCGGGAGACACATGGTCAGATCCCTCCGAGGGGCCTGGGCAGGTTGGTTACCGGCGGGTAGCATGGCCGTGATGCGGCGCCGCTCGGGTCTTCGACGGCGGCAGCCTGCCCACCTCGAAATGTTGGTCCCTGGGAGGAGAGCCCCCGTGCCTCGTACCGCGAGGGACGTCGTCTTCGTCGATGGCGTCCGCACCCCGTTCGGCAAGGCCGGCCCGAAGGGCATCTACCACGAGACGCGCGCCGACGACCTGGTCGTCAAGTGCATCCGGGAGCTCGTGCGCCGTAACCCGAACCTGCCCGTCGAGCGCATCGACGAGGTCGCCGTCGCGGCCACCACGCAGATCGGCGACCAGGGTCTGACCATCGGGCGCACCGCCGCCCTGCTGGCCGGCCTGCCGAAGTCCGTCCCCGGCTACGCGATCGACCGCATGTGCGCCGGCGCGCTGACCGCGGTGACCACCACCGCCGGCGGCATCGCCTTCGGCGCGTACGACGTGGTCGTGGCCGGTGGCGTCGAGCACATGGGCCGCCACCCGATGGGCGAGGGCGTCGACCCGAACCCGCGCTTCGTCTCCGAGAAGCTGGTCGACGAGTCCGCCCTGTTCATGGGCATGACCGCGGAGAACCTGCACGACCGGTTCCCGCACCTGACCAAGGAGCGCTGCGACGCCTACGCCGTGCGCTCGCAGGAGAAGGCCGCCAAGGCGTACGCCAACGGCGACATCCAGCCCGACCTGGTGCCGATCACGATCCGCAACACCAACCCCGAGGTCGGCGAGACCGGCTGGGGCCTGGCCACCGTGGACGAGCCGATGCGCCCGGGCACCACGATGGAGAACCTGGCGGGCCTCAAGACCCCGTTCCGCCCGCACGGCAACATCACCGCGGGCAACTCGGCCGGTCTGAACGACGGTGCCACCGCCTCGCTGCTGGCCGCCGAGGACGTCGCCGAGGAGCTCGGCCTCCCGGTCAGGATGCGCCTGGTCTCCTTCGCCTTCGCGGGCGTCGAGCCCGAGGTCATGGGTGTCGGCCCGGTGCCGGCCACCGAGAAGGCGCTGGCCAAGGCCGGTCTGACCATCGACGACATCCAGGCCTTCGAGGTCAACGAGGCCTTCGCCGTCCAGGTCCTGGCCTTCCTGGACCACTTCGGCATCGCGGACGACGACGAGCGGGTCAACCCGTACGGCGGTGCGATCGCCTTCGGCCACCCGCTGGCCTCCTCCGGCGTGCGCCTGATGAACCAGCTGGCCCGCCGCTTCGAGCAGCGCCCGGACGTCCGCTACGGCCTCACCACGATGTGCATCGGCTTCGGCATGGGCGGCACCATCATCTGGGAGAACCCCCACTGGAGCGGGGCGACCCGGAACACCGAGCTCGAGGGTGGTAAGTGACCATGGCCGACACCACTGAGCTGCTGACCCGCGGCGCCGAGCTCTTCCCGGGCGAGGTCGTCACGACGGCGCACGTCCGCCACCTCGACCTGCCGCTGCAGGCCGGCCGGCTGGCCCTGATCACCCTGGACAACGGCTTCGACCACACCAAGCCGACCACCTTCGGCCCGGGCTCGCTGCTCAAGCTGAACGAGGCGCTGGACCAGGTCGAGGCCGAGGCCGCCGAGGGCGGGATCATCGGCGCCGCGATCACCGGCAAGCCGTTCATCTTCGCGGTCGGCGCCGACCTCAAGGGCGTC
The DNA here is from genome assembly GCF_040629945.1 of Kitasatospora sp. NPDC005856. Classification (NCBI taxonomy): domain Bacteria; kingdom Bacillati; phylum Actinomycetota; class Actinomycetes; order Kitasatosporales; family Streptomycetaceae; genus Kitasatospora; species Kitasatospora sp. NPDC005856. The sequence goes on from NZ_JBEXWT010000006.1 coordinate 94,610, forward strand.
GAGGTGCTCAAGGAGCACTCGGACGCGCTGGCCATCGGCAAGGGCGGCCACGACGTCTTCAAGCGGATCGCCGCGCTGCCCGTCCCCACCTTCGCCTTCTACAACGGCGCGGCGATGGGCGGCGGCGTCGAGGTCGGCCTGCACTGCGACTACCGCACGGTGTCGGCGGGCGTCCCGGCCTTCTCGCTGCCCGAGGTCTTCCTCGGCCTCGTCCCCGGCTGGGGCGGCTGCACCATCCTGCCGAACCTGGTGGGTGCCGGTAAGGCCGTCAAGGTCATCGTCGAGAACTCGATGAACCAGAACAAGCAGCTCAAGGGCAAGGACGTGTTCGAGCTGGGGATCGCCGACGCGATCTTCGAGCCGGCCGACTTCCTGGAGCAGTCGCTGCTCTGGACCGCCAAGGTCCTCAAGGGCGACGTCGTCGTCGAGCGCGAGGCGATCGACCGCGGCAAGGCCTGGGACGACGCCGTCGCCTGGGGCCGCCTGGTCGCCGACGCCAAGGTGCACGGCGCCGCTCCGGCCGCCTACAAGGCGCTGGACATCATCGCCGCCGCCAAGGACTTCGACCTCGCCGACAGGGCCGGCCTGCAGGCCGGCTTCGACGCCGAGGACGTGGCCCTGGCCGACCTCATCATGAGCGGCGAGCTGCGCAGCGGCATCTACTCCTTCAACCTGGTGCAGCGCCGGGCCAAGCGCCCGGTCGGCGCGCCGGACAGGTCGCTGGCCCGCCCGGTCACCAAGGTCGGCGTCGTCGGCGCCGGTCTGATGGCCTCGCAGCTGGCGCTGCTGTTCGCCCGCCGTCTGGAGGTGCCGGTGGTCCTCACCGACATCGACCAGGCGCGCGTCGACAAGGGCGTCGGCTACGTCCACGCCGAGATCGACAAGCTGCTCGGCAAGGGCCGGATCGGCCAGGACAAGGCCAACCGCCTCAAGGGCCTGGTCTCCGGCTCGCTGGACAAGGCCGCCGCCTTCGGCGACGCGGACTTCGTCATCGAGGCCGTGTTCGAGGAGATGGGCGTCAAGCAGGCCGTCTTCGCGGACCTGGAGAACGTGGTTTCGCCGACCTGCGTGCTGGCGACCAACACCTCCTCGCTGTCGGTCACCGAGATGGCCTCGAAGCTGAAGCACCCCGAGCGGGTCGTCGGCTTCCACTTCTTCAACCCGGTCGCGATCCTGCCGCTGCTGGAGATCGTCCGCGGCGACGCGACCGACGACGCCGCGCTGGCCACCGCCTTCGCCGTGTCGAAGAAGCTGAAGAAGACGTCGGTCCTGTGCAAGGACCGCCCGGCGTTCGTGGTGAACCGGATCCTGACCCGCTTCATGGGCGAGATCCAGAACATCATCGACGAGGGCACCCCGATCGCCGACGTCGAGAAGGCCGTCGAGCCGCTCGGCCTGCCGATGTCCCCGATCGTGCTGCTGGAGCTGGTCGGCCCGGCCATCGCCCTGCACGTCTCGGAGACCCTGCACGGCGCCTTCCCGGAGCGGTTCACCGTCTCCGAGAACCTCGCCAAGGTCGTCAAGGCCGGCAAGCGCGGTTTCTACACCTGGGTGGACGGCCAGCAGGTCCTCGACCCCGAGGTGCTGGAGCTGCTGTCCTTCGGCGACTCGGTGCTCACCGAGGAGCAGGTCCGCGCCCGCGCCCTGGAGGCCGTCGCGCAGGAGATCGGCCTGATGCTGGAGGAGGGTGTCGTCGCCGAGGCGCAGGACATCGACCTCTGCATGATCACCGGTGCCGGCTGGCCCTTCCACCTGGGCGGGATCACCCCGTACCTGGACCGTGAGGGCATCTCGGAGCGGGTGAACGGCAAGCCCTTCCTCGCCCCCGGCGTGGCCTCGGTGCCCGCGTAAGGCGTAGGCGCAGCCGCTCACGGAGGAGCCCCGGTGACCTGGTGGTCACCGGGGCTCCTCCGTGTGTACGGGCTGTGTACCGGGCTGTGCGGGCTGTACGGGCTGTGTACGGGCCCTTCGGCGCGGCACGGCGTGTACGGACGTCTCCTGGGCAGAGCCGGGTGCGGGCGTCTCGGAGCGTGCGCCGGAGACGGACGTCTCAGTGCTTGAGGCGGTAGACCACGGTGTCGGCGAAGACGCCGACCATCTCGTAGTGGGTGTCCAGCAGGTTCTCGATCCGGGGGACCATGACCGGCTGGTACGGGGCGATGCCGGAGTCGTCGACCACGACCTCGGGCAGGCCGTTGGCCAGCTCCTTGTCGAAGGTCTGCCAGGCGTTGGCGACGCTGAACTGCTCGCCGACGTTCTGGTTGCCGTCCTTGCCGCCGCTGTAGTTGGTGAGGAAGCCGGCGGTCAGGTACCGGGTGGCGGGCTTGCGGTCGGCCAGCCAGTACAGCTCGGGGTGCATGCCCCAGACCAGCACGGTGTCCTTGGGGGTGGTCTGGGCGGCCACGGCGGTGGCGACCTCGGTGGTGCGGTTGAGCCGCTCCCCCGGCCAGGCCAGCGCCAGGCCCCAGAACACCGTGGCGGCGGCCGTGGTGTACACCAGGACGGGCTTCCAGCGGATCGCCGAGGTGGCGACCGCCCCGGTGCCCAGCAGCACCAGCGGCGGCATCAGCTGGAGGTAGTAGTGGCCGAAGAAGTGGAAGCCCACGCTGACCGCCACGACCGAGGAGAGCAGCCAGACCCACAGGTCGGTGGTCGAGCCGTGCTCCTCGCCGGCCACCGGCAGCGGGCGGTGGCGGTACTTGAGCCAGAGCCGGCGCCCGACCGGGAGCAGGAAGCCCAGGCCGGCCGCGGCCAGGATGGCCGAGTTGCCGAGGGCCCGGCCGAGCATCTGGAGCCAGGCGCCGCCGAAGGAGGCGTAGTCGCCGCTGCCGGTGACCACCCAGAAGAGGAAGCCCTTGGGCTTGGTGAGGATCACCGCGACCAGCGCTATCGGCAGGGTGAAGCCGAACCCGATCTTGAACAGTGCGGGCGGCCAGCGCACCCCGCGCCGGCGGGTGTCCTGGAAGAGCATCCAGAGCACCGGCAGCAGCACCGCGCCGCCGGTCTGCTTGGTCAGTGAGCACAGGGCGACCGCGATGCCCGCGGCCAGCCAGCGGCGCCGTTCGGCGTACCGGAAGGCGGCCACCATGGCGGGCAGCATGAAGACCTCGAAGGTCGCCGCCTGGGTGTCCTCCGGGGAGAGCCCGATGGAGACCAGCAGGTAGAGCAGTCCGGCCCCGGCCCCGGCCCGGTTGCCCCAGCGGCCGCGGGCGATCGAGGCCAGCAGGATCGCCGTGACCAGGTGGGCCACCACCGCCAGGGTGCGCAGCGGCCAGAGCGAGGCGGAGCCGAAGACCGCGAAGCAGGCCTGGTAGAGCCAGGGCAGCAGCGGCGGCTTGCGGTCCACCACGGTGTCGTACAGCACGCCGCCGTCCGCCAGCATCCGGGCCTGGGTGGCCAGGAAGCCCTCGTCCGGGCTCCAGACGGGCCGGGCGAAGGAGGGGATGTGGGTGAGCAGCGCGACCAGCGCGAGCACCGGCACCAGCCTGGTCCAGTACCGCCCTCCTTGCCCGCCCTCGGGCAGGAGGGGCCCAGTCAGCATCACGGTACGGACGCGCTCGGGCAGGCGCTCGGCCAGTCCGGTGAGGCGGAGGCGGGTGGGGGTCGGCACGGGTGACAACCTACCGGGCGGGATCGGCGCCGTCGGCGCCGGTCCCGCCTTTCAGTGCGATTGTCAGCTTGTTCCGTGACGAACTGTTACGGAGTTACGACAAACGGTCGTCGGCGGAACGGGGGACCGCCCCGCCGGACGGCCTCCGGTCAGGCCTGGACCGGCGCCGCGTCCAGCTTGGCGACCAGCGCCGTCACCTTTCGGGCGATGTCCGGGGCGTTCAGGCCGATCTCGGCCAGGATCTCGGCCCGGCTGGCGTGGTCCAGGAACTCCTGCGGAATTCCGAAGTCGCGCACCGGCAGGTCCACGTCCGCGTCCCGCAGCGCCTGCGCCACGGCCGCGCCGACGCCGCCCACCCGGCCGTTGTCCTCGATCGTGACGACCACCCGGTGCTCGGCCGCCAGGCCCGGCAGGGCCGGGTCCACCGGCTTGACCCAGCGCGGGTCCACCACGGTGGCGGTGATGCCCTGGGCGGCCAGCAGGTCGGCGACCTCCAGGCTGGTGGGGGCCATCGCACCGACCGAGACGATCAGCACGTCGGCGCGGTGGGCGCCGGAGGGCTCCTCGGCGGCGCGCAGCACGTCCATCCCGCCGATCCGGCCGACCGCGGGGACGGCCGGGCCGACCGTGCCCTTGGAGTAGCGGACCACGGTCGGGGCGTCCTCGACCTCCACGGCCTCGCGCAGCTGGGCGCGGACCTGGTCGGCGTCGCGCGGGGCGGCCAGCCGCAGGGTGGGGATGATCTGCAGCATCGACATGTCCCACATGCCGTTGTGCGAGGCCCCGTCGTCGCCGGTGACGCCGGCCCGGTCCAGGACGAAGGTGACGCCCAGCTTGTGCAGCGCCACGTCCATCAGGACCTGGTCGAAGGCCCGGTTCAGGAAGGTCGCGTAGACCGCGAACACCGGGTGCAGGCCGTTGGTGGCCAGGCCCGCGGCGCTGGTGACGGCGTGCTGCTCGGCGATGCCGACGTCGAAGATCCGGTCCGGGAAGACCTCGGCGAACGGGGCCAGGCCCACCGGGTGGAGCATGGCGGCGGTGATGCCGACGATGTCCTCGCGCTCGCGGCCGAGCGCGACCATCTCCTCGGCGAAGACCGAGGTCCAGCTCTGCCCGCCGCCGCTCGCGATCGGCAGGCCGGTCTCCGGGTGGATCTTGCCGACCGCGTGGAAGCGGTCCTCGTCGTTGTTCTCGGCGGCGTGGTAGCCGCGGCCCTTCTCGGTGAGGCAGTGCACGATCACCGGGCCGCCGAAGCCGCGCGCCTTGGTCAGCGCGGACTCGAGGGCGGTCAGGTCGTGGCCGTCGATCGGGCCGATGTACTTGAGGCCGAGGTCCTCGAACATGCCCTGCGGGGCGATGAAGTCCTTGAGGCCCTTCTTGGCGCCGTGCAGCGTCTCGAACAGCTGCTGGCCGACCACCGGGGTGCGCTGGAGCGCGTCCTTGCCCCAGGACAGGAACCGCTCGTAGCCCCGGGTGGTGCGCAGGGTGGCGAGGTGGTTGGCCAGGCCGCCGATGGTCGGCGAGTAGGAGCGCTCGTTGTCGTTGACGACGATGACGAGCGGGCGGTCCTCGGCGTCGGCGATGTTGTTGAGCGCCTCCCAGGCCATGCCGCCGGTGAGCGCGCCGTCGCCGATCACCGCGACGACCGGGTCGTTCTTGCCCAGCAGCTGGTTGGCCTTGGCCAGGCCGTCGGCGTACGAGAGGACGGTGGAGGCGTGCGAGTTCTCGATCACGTCGTGCTCGGACTCGGTGCGGGACGGGTAACCGGACAGGCCGCCCTTCATCCGCAGCCGGGAGAAGTCCTGGCGGCCGGTGAGCAGCTTGTGGACGTAGCTCTGGTGGCCGGTGTCGAAGAGGATGCGGTCGCGCGGCGAGTCGAAGACCCGGTGCAGCGCGATGGTCAGCTCCACCACGCCGAGGTTGGGCCCGAGGTGGCCACCCGTCTTGGAGACCTCGGTCACCAGGAAGGTCCGGATCTCCTGGGCCAGTGCGGCCAGCTGTCCGGGCGTGAGCCGGTCGAGATCGCGCGGTCCCCGAATGCGGGTCAGCAGGGCCACCCGTTCCTCCTCGTTCAGTGTTCGCGGACCACGGACGGTCCGACGGGCGTCGCTGCCCGGTCCGGTGGCACGCCGACGGTCCCGGCCGGTGCCGACCGGTCGAGTCTAATGTCCGCCTCCCGGACACCGAGCGGCGCGCCCGGTGCGACGGTTCGGTTGCCGCCATTCCGGGAGGTCGGGCCGGGGAGTCGGGTCAAGACGAGTTGACGCACGGGCGTTCGACCTTGCTTATGTGCCCGTCGCCGACCCGGGCGGCAGCGGGCCGGCCTCAGGCCCGGCCGAGCGCGCCGGACTCCCCCATCTCGCTCATCACCAGGGCCAGCGCGCCGAGCACCTCGGCCCGGCCGCCGAGGGTGCCGGGGACGACCGAGAGCTGACGGGCCGCGCTCGGGATCGCGTAACGGGCCACCGAGTCCCGGATCGGGGCGAGCACCAGCTCACCGGCCTCGGCGAGGTCCCCGCCGAGGATCACCCGGCGCGGGTTGAGCAGGTTGCACAGGGTGGCGACGCCGGTGCCGATCTGCCGGCCCGCGTCGGCGATCACCCGGCGGCAGCCGAGGTCGCCCTGCTGGGCCAGCTCGACCACCCGGGGCAGGCTGAGGTCCGGACCGAGGGTGGTGGCGAGCAGCGAGAGCAGGTAGCGGGAACCGACGAAGGTCTCCAGGCAGCCGCGGTTGCCGCAGCGGCAGACCGGCCCGGCCTCGTCCAGGGTGATGTGCCCGATCTCACCCGCGGTGCCGCCCGGCCCGCGGTAGATCTGCCCGTTCACCACCAGCCCGGCGCCGACGCCGCTGGCGACCTTGATGTAGGCGAGGTCGCTCAGCCCCCGGCCGGCGCCCCAGACCAGCTCGCCGAGCGCGCCCAGGTTGGCGTCGTTGTCCACGTGCACCGGCATGCCGAGCCGCTCGGCCAGCTCCCGGCCCGGGGCGATGCCCGTCCAGCCGGGCAGGATCGCGGTGGATCCGAGCGCGCCGGTCTCCACGTCGATCGGGCCGGGCACGCCGAGGCCGACGCCGATCACCTTGTCCGGGCGGAACCCGGCCTGCGTCAGCAGTCGCTCGACCATCGCCTCGGCGCGGTCGAAGCCCTGCTGGGCGGAGACGTCGACGTCGATCGGGGCGCTCTCCTCGGCCAGCACCCGGTGGGCCAGGTTGCCGACCGCGACCCGCAGGTGGGTGTGGCCGAAGTCGATGCCGACCACGATGCCGGCGTCCCCGCTGAGCGAGACGCTGCGCGCGCGGCGGCCGCCGGAGGAGGTGTCGGCGACCACGACGGTGCCGCTCTCCTTCAACTCCCGCACGATGTTGGACACGGTGGCCGCGGACAGTCCGGTGCCGCGGGCGATCTCGGCCTGGGTCAGCGAGCCGGCCATCCGCACCGCGCGGAGCACCCGTTCCAGGTTCGCCCGGTGCAGCGAGGACTGCGAGCCCGGTGTGTCCGTCGACATGATCCACCCTCCCAGCTCGGGGACCCCTCCGCCGGGCGTCCCCTTCAACTCCTGAAGGGTACGGCCCGGGGGCCCGGGCGCGGATCCCGGCCGGGGCGGGCGGGAGCACGGAGGAGCGCGGACGGCGGCCGACCGGCGCGGACCGGACGGCCGGGCGCTGGCGTGGGGGCACGGTGATCGGGGGGTGAAGGTGTTGCACGGCCTGGCCCGCGGAGACGGGGATCGGCCGTCCTGGCGACGGCCGAAATCGGCGCACCACTAGCATGGTGCCCAATTCTCACCCGTCCCATCGGAGCCGTGGACGGCACCGGCAGGGGGACGGGGCGACGCATCCAGACATGACGGGGAATCAGATGGCAGGGGATCACCCTACGCCGGGGGCAGGCGAAACGCCCGGCAGCGGTCCGCAGGACAACCGGGGCGTCTCGTTCGGGCGCCCGCCGGGCGGCGGTGTGGATCCGGCCGCCGTCGCGGACCAGATGACGCAGCTCGACGGCGCGGCCGTCCCGGGCCCGGCCGCGCCCGCGGGCCCGCCGCCCGCACAGCCGCCGGCACCGCCCGCGCAGCCGCCCGTCGGCAGCCCGGAGTACGCGGCGTACGCGCCGACCGCGACCGGGTTCCCCACCCAGGCCCCGCCGCCGCCCGGCGCCGCCCCGGTCGGCCCGTACGACCCGGTCCCCGGTGCCCCGTACGGCACCCCGAACGCCGGGCAGGGCTACAACACGGGCGGCTACAACTACCCGCAGCAGCCGGGGTACAGCTACCCCGCCGCGCCCGCCGCGCCCGTCGCACCCAAGCAGCGCAACCCCGTGCTGCTGTGGGGCGGGATCATCGGCGGCGTGCTGGCCGTCTCGATCGCGGTGGCCCTGGTCGTCCTGCTCAAGGACCCCGACCCGACCCCCGACCCGACCCCGGGCCCGATCGCCGCCAACGGCGGCACCGACAACGGCGGGACGAGCAACGGCGGCACCAGCAACGGCCCCACCCCCGGCCCGGGCCCCAAGGGCGGCACCTTCAACGTCGCCTGGAGCGCCCCCAAGCCGGCCGGCGCCGACAGCTCGACCCAGATGCTCGGCGTCTGGGGCACCGACAAGCTCGCCGTGCGCGTGGACGGCTCCGGCATCAGGGCCTACAACCTGACCGACGGCAAGGAGGCCTGGACCATTCCCGTCCCGGCCGGCAGCAAGGAGCTGTGCACCGCCTCGTACGGCGCCAACTCCAAGGGCGTCGCCGCCGTCTCCTTCAACACCGGTGACAGCGACTGCTCCACCGTCGGTGCCGTCGACCTCGCCCAGGGCAAGCTGCTCTGGAGCGTCAAGGTCTCGGCCGACCGGATGTCCTCGCCGACCCTCAGCGTCACCGAGAACGTGGTCGCCGTCGGCGGCAACGCGGTCGGCGCCCTGAACATCGCCACCGGCCAGCCGGCCTGGCAGTACCAGCCCCGCGACAAGGACTGCATCCTGCGCGGCAAGGCGGCCGGCGTCCAGATCGCGGTCAGCGACCGCTGCTACGGCACCAGCGGCCCCAAGTCGCAGCTCGTCCTCGTCAACGCCGAGACCGGCAAGCCGGCCAGCACCCCGATCACCCTCACCGGCAACATCGAGGAGGTCGACTCGGTCATCCAGGACAAGCCGCTGGTGCTGCTGATGTCCAACGGCCCGCAGGGCGACTACCTCCTGCCGTTCGACAAGGACAACAAGCCGGGCAACCAGATGTCCGTCAAGGAGCCCGGTTCGGACAGCCTGCGCCTCTCCGGCCAGGACGAGGCCGTCACCCGCAACGTGGTCAGCGGCACCACGCTGTACGTCCAGGTCAGCGGCAGCAAGGCGGGCATCAACGCCTACGACCTGAACACCGGCAAGCGGCTGTGGGCGGCCACCTCCGGCTCGGCCAGCAACGACATGCGCCTGGTGGCCGGGACCGACAAGGACGGCAAGGTCCGCGCGGTCGTCGACCAGGGCTACAACAAGCCGGCCCGGCTGGTGACGCTCTCGCCGACCGACGGCTCGCTGTCCGACATCGGCACCATGGCCATGCCGAGCAGCATGAGCATCGGCAGCAGCAGCTCCGAGTACCTGATCTCGGACGACGGCGCCGCGGTCTACGCGTTCCGCCGCTACAGCGCCAGCGAAGGTCCGCTGACCAAGTGGAAGAAGTGACGCCGGGGTGACGACCGGGGCATGACCCCTCGTCGCGGGACACGCGGGCGGGGCGGGAACGGGCCGGGGGCCCGGGCCCGCCCCGCCCGCGGTTTTTCGGCCGACCCGCCCGCCGGACGTGCGAGGATTCGGACCATCAGTCTGACAAAGGAGTGCAGCGAGTGCCCGGCACAAACCTGACCCGTGAGGAGGCCCGCACCCGGGCCGACCTCCTCCACGTGGACGCGTACGACATCGTGCTCGACCTCGGTTCGGCCCGCGAGGGCGGCACCTTCCGGTCCACCACGGTGGTCCGGTTCACCGCCACCACGCCCGGCGCGGAGACCTTCATCGACCTCGTCGCCCCGAGCGTCGAGGAGGTCGTCCTCAACGGCGTGCGGCTCGACCCGGCGAGCTTCGCCGACAGCCGCATCCCGCTGCCGGGCCTGGCGGCCGAGAACGAGCTGCGGGTCGTCGCGAACTGCGAGTACACCAACACCGGTGAGGGCCTGCACCGGTTCGTCGACCCGGTCGACGGCGAGACCTACCTGTACACCCAGTTCGAGGTGCCGGACGCCCGCCGGGTCTTCGCCAACTTCGAGCAGCCCGACCTGAAGGCCGCGTTCGCGTTCACCGTGACCGCGCCCCGGGGCTGGGTCGTGGTCTCCAACTCGCCGACCCCGGAGCCGGTCGGCGACGAGGACACCCAGGTCTGGACGTTCGAGCCCACCGGCCGGATCTCCACCTACATCACCGCGCTCGTCGCCGGCCCGTACGTCGGGGTCTTCGACACCTACGAGAACGGCGATCAGAAGGTGCCGCTGGGCGTCTACTGCCGGCCCTCGCTGCGCGAGTTCCTGGACCCGGAGGCCGTCTTCGAGGTCACCAAGCAGGGCTTCGACTACTTCCAGGAGAAGTTCGACTTCCCGTACCCGTTCGCCAAGTACGACCAGCTCTTCGTCCCGGAGTTCAACGCCGGTGCGATGGAGAACGCGGGCGCCGTCACCCTGCGCGACCAGTACGTGTTCCGCTCCAAGGTCACCGACGCCGCGTACGAGGCCCGCGCCGCGACGATCCTGCACGAGCTCGCCCACATGTGGTTCGGCGACCTCGTCACCATGGAGTGGTGGAACGACCTCTGGCTGAACGAGTCCTTCGCGACCTACGCCGAGGCGGTCTGCCAGGCCGAGGCCCCCGGCTCCAGGTGGCCGCACTCCTGGACCACCTTCGCCAACCAGATGAAGACCTGGGCGTACCGGCAGGACCAGCTGCCGTCCACCCACCCGATCATGGCGGAGATCAACGACCTGGAGGACGTCCAGGTCAACTTCGACGGCATCACCTACGCCAAGGGCGCCTCGGTGCTCAAGCAGCTGGTGGCGTACGTCGGCCAGGACGCCTTCTTCCAGGGCGTGCAGGCGTACTTCAAGCGCCACGCCTGGGGCAACACCCGGCTCAGCGACCTGCTCGGCGCCCTGGAGGAGGCCAGCGGACGCGACCTCAAGGCCTGGTCCAAGGCCTGGCTGGAGACCGCCGGCATCAACGTGCTGCGCCCGTCGGTCGTGCTGAACACCGACGGCGAGATCGAGTCCTTCGCGGTGCTCCAGGAGGCCCCCGCGCTGCCCGCCGGCGCCAAGGGCGAGGCCGTGCTGCGGCCGCACCGCATCGCGATCGGCCTGTACGAGCTGAACGGCGACGCGCTGGTGCGCACCGACCGGATCGAGCTGGACGTCGACGGCCCGCGCACCGAGGTACCCGAGCTGGTCGGCCGCCACCGCCCGGCCGTCGTACTGCTGAACGACGACGACCTCTCGTACGCCAAGATCCGGCTCGACGAGGACTCGCTGGCCGTCGTCACCGAGCACCTCGGCGGCTTCACCGACTCGCTGCCGCGCGCGCTGTGCTGGGCCTCCGCCTGGGACATGACCCGCGACGGCGAGCTGGCCGCCCGCGACTACCTGTCGCTGGCGCTGTCCGGCATCGGGCGCGAGAGCGACATCGGCGTGGTGCAGTCCGTGCACCGCCAGGTCAAGCTCGCCCTGGACGCCTACGCCGACCCGGCGTGGCGCGAGGAGGGCCTCGACCGCTGGGCCGCCGCCGCGGAGGGGCACCTGCGCGCCGCCGAGCCCGGCAGTGACCACCAGCTGGCCTGGGCCCGCGCCCTCGCCTCGGTCGCCCGTACGGACGGTCAGCTGGACCTGCTCGCCGGGCTGCTGGACGGCTCCGTCGAGATCAAGGGCCTCGCGATCGACACCGAGCTGCGCTGGACCCTGCTGGTGCGCCTCGCGGCCACCGGGCGGGCCGACGAGGCCGCCATCGCCGCCGAGCTGGAGCGGGACAACACCGCGGCCGGCCAGGAGCACGCGGCCACCTGCCGCGCCGCCCGGCCGACCGCCGAGGCCAAGGCGCAGGCCTGGGCGTCGGTGGTGGAGTCCGACAAGCTGACGAACTATGTGCAGGAGGCCGTCATCGCCGGCTTCCAGCAGTCCGACCAGCGCGAGCTGCTCGCCCCGTACGCGGCCAAGTACTTCGCGGCGGTCAAGGGCATCTGGGAGACCCGCAGCCACGAGATCTCGCAGCAGATCATCGTCGGGCTGTACCCGGCCGTGCAGGTCGGCCAGGAGACCCTGGACGCGACCGACGCGTGGCTGGCCTCGGCCGAGCCGGCGCCGGCGCTGCGCCGCCAGGTCGTCGAGGCGCGGGCGGGCATCGAGCGCGCGCTCAAGGCCCAGGCCGCCGACCGTGCGGCGGGGGCCCGCTGACGGTGCGCGGACAGCCCGAAGGGGCGCCGGACGGGATCGTCCGGCGCCCCTTCGGGGTCGTGCGGGTCCTGGTGGACGTGGAACGTCCGGATGGACGTCGTGCGGGTCCGGGCGGACGCGGGACGTCCTGGTGGACGTCGTGCCGGTCCGGGCGGACCGGCGGCTACTTCTTGTTGCCCTTGCCGTACGGCAGGCCGGCCAGCCCGGCGATCACCGCGAAGGCCACGAGCGGAAGAAACACGAACAGGCCGAGGGTCTCACCGACGCTCAGGCCGGAACCGGGGTCGTCACCGTCGTCCCGGGCGTAGGCCATGGCGGGCGACGACATCAGCATCATCAGCGTGACCGTTGCGGAGACCGCGCCGGCTCGCAAAGCGTTCCTCTTGTCCACGTTTCCAACTTACTCGCTGCTTATGGCCGGGCGCGCGTCGGGGTCCGCCTGACGGAGTCGGGCAGGGCGAGGAGCTGCGCGAGCAGGTCGGCGGCGGGGGTGGTGGCGAGGCGCTCCAGGGTGACCGGCTCGCCGGCGCCGTCGGCGACCGGGAGGCGCCAGTTCGGGTACTGGTCCCAGGTGCCGGGCAGGTTCTGCGGGCGCGGGTCGCCGACCAGGTCCGGCAGCCAGACCCCGACCAGCTCCGCCGGGGTGGCCCGCAGGAAGCGGTACAGCACGGGCATCGTCAGCGGCTCGTCCGGGCCGAGCAGCCCCAGCGCGGCCAGCTCGGCCCGCCAGTCCGCCAGCTCCGCCGCCGCCTGCTCCTGCTCCTCCCCCAGCGGCCGGGCCAGCAGGCCCAGCCGGTGCCGCAGCTCGACGTGCTCGCCGGACAGCCGGGCCGCGGTGCTGGGCAGGTCGTGGGTGGTGAGGGTGGCCAGGCAGCCCGGCCGCCAGCGGTCCGGGCCGAGGACCGCGCCACCGGCCTGCCAGTCCCGCTCGAACCAGAGCACCGAGGTGCCGAGCACCCCGCGCGCCGCCAACTGCTCCCGCACGCCCGGCTCCACCGTGCCGAGGTCCTCGCCGATCACCGCCGTACCGGCCCGGTGCGCCTCCAGCGCCAGCACGCCCAGCATCGCCTCGGCGTCGTAGCGCACGTACGCGCCCTCGGTCGGGGCGTGCCCCCGCGGGATCCACCAGAGCCGGAACAGGCCCATCACGTGGTCGATGCGCAGGGCCCCCGCGTGCCGGGCGGTGGCCCGCAGCAGCTCCGCGAACGGGGCGTAGCCGGCCTCGGCGAGCGCGTCCGGGCGCCAGGGCGGCAGGCCCCAGTCCTGGCCGTGGGCGTTGAAGGCGTCCGGCGGGGCGCCGACCGAGATGCCGCCGGCCAGGACGTCCTGCAGCGCCCAGGCGTCCGCGCCGTCCGGGTGGACGCCGACGGCCAGGTCGTGGATCAGGCCGACCGGCATGCCCGCCCCGCGGGCCGCCCGCTGGGCGTGGGCGAGCTGCTGGTCGACCTGCCAGGCGAGCCAGCGGTGGAACTCGACCCGCTCCGCGAGCTCCTTCTCCGCCTGCTCGACCTGGGGGCCGTCCGGGTGACGCAGACCCTTCGGCCAGTGGTGCCGGTCGGTGCCGTGCTCCTCGGCCAGGGCGTTCCACAGCGCGTGCCGGCGCAGCCACTCGCCCTCGCGCCGCCGGTACGCCTGGTACTCGGCCTTCCGCCCGGGGCCGCGCGGCACCTCGTACAGCAGCTCCAGGGCCTCGCGCTTGAGCCGCCACACGGCGTCCCGGTCGATCAGGGCGTCGTGGACGAGCACCTCCTCGCGCAGCCGGACCGCCCGGCGGACCAGTTCCTCGGCCCGGTCGCGCTGCCCGCCGTCCAGGTACGCGTACTCGGGGACGTCCTCGACCCGCAGGTGCACCGGGTCGGCGAAGCGGCGCGAGGACGGGCGGTACGGGGAGGGGTCGGAGGGGGCGCCGGGCAGGGCCTGGTGCAGCGGGTTGATCTGCACGAAGCCCGCGCCGAGGCCGGCCCCCGCCCACCGGGCCAGGTCGACGAGGTCGCCGAGGTCGCCCATGCCCCAGGAGCGCTCGGACAGCACGGAGTACAGCTGGGCGAGGAACCCCCAGCTGCGGCCGGGCAGTTGCGGCAGCCGCTCGGGGGCGACGATCAGCGCGGCCCTCGCGGTCTTCACGGCGGTCTCCGCCGTGAGCACGTGGCGCCCCAGCGGCAGGTCCCCCGGCACCCAGTGCGAGTGCCCCCGCGGCAGCTCCCAACTCCCGCCGTCCTCCAGCTCCACCCGCAGCCGGGCGTCCACCGGCACGTCCAGCGCCGTCCGCCTCCCCTGCCGCACCACCACGCAGGGCGGCAGCAACCGGGCGCGCTGCTCGGCCCGGTGACGCTCCAGCGCCTCCCCCGCCTCCTGCGGCGTCCCGGCCGCCACCCCCATCGCCCCCAGCACCGCGACCAGCGTCCGCGCCCCCACCGTCTGCCCGCCCGGCCCCGGATACCCGGTGTCCACCCCGTACGCCTGCGCCAGCGCCACCAGTTCGGCGGGCGGCGGCGGAGCATCCTGCGCCGGCACCTGCTCGGCTCCGTCACTGTCGTGGTAAGCGGCCACTCGCGGCTCCTGCGCTGTCTCGGCGACGCCCGGTCGGAACAGCCACAGTCCTACCCGCGTGACACCACGATCACCCAGCGCGACACGACGGCGCCGGGCGGAACGGCCGGGCCGAGGGTTCGGGGTTGGGTGGTCGAGGAGCTGACGGGGCGGGTGCGGCGGGTGGCGGTGGCGGCCCGGCCGGGGGTGCGGCGGACCCGGCGCCGACCAGCGCCGACAGCGGTGCGGGCGCCGCCGTCCGGTACCCTCCGGACGGCGGCGCCCACCGTTTCCCGGATCGGACCGACCTGCTGTCGGATCCGGCAAAACGGTCATAGCCGCCAGCGGCGTTGACACCGGATTGGCCAGCTGGTGGGGTTGCCGAGGATGTGGTTCCGGCCTGGCGAGGAGGCTCCTGTGCAAGCCCGAGTGTCCGTTGCGGCCGGGCGGCGGCTGCGATCGCAGTTGGAGCAGAGTCCGGCGTTGCGGGAGGTGCTGCAGCACCCCGCGGCGGTGGTCGCGCGGCGGGCGACGGCGCGGACGTGCCGTCAGTTGGCTCCGCGGACGGCGGACCGGCTGATCGCCGACCTCAAGGGGACGGAGCCGCTGCTGGCGTCGGTGCGCGAGGAACGGCAGGAGCGCGCGGCGGGGCGGCCGGGGCGGCGGACGATGCAGATCGCGGCCGGGGTCGCGGCCGCGGCGGTGGTCGGCGGCCTGCTGGCCGGCCCGTTGCCGTCGGCGGCGTACGCGGCGGCCTCGGTGAGCTCGGCGGCGGACGTGGTGAGCGCCGCTCCGCAGACGCCGCTGGGCAGCGTGACGGACCCGAAGGTGTTCCCGAAGCCGCAGCAGCAGACCGTGGCGGGCAAGCCCGTCACGGTGCCGTCGGCCGTGACGCTGGTGACCGCGCCCAAGGTGGACCAGGGCGCGGTGCGGGCCGTCCGGGAGGTGCTGGAGGTCGCCGGGGCGGGTGAGGTGACGCCGCAGCCGGACGGCGGGACGCCGGCCGCCGGTTCGCTGGTGGTGTACGTCGGCGGGCCCGCCGAGAACGCCGGCGGCGAGGTGGACCGGGTGCTGCGGCAGCTGTCCGCGGCGGCCGGCGGCAAGGACGGCACCGGGCCGACGACCGCCGGGATGCCGGCCGGCGGTTACGTGCTGTCGGCCGGTCAGCTGCCCGCCCAGGGCGGCGGGACGTACGGCGCGGTGGTGCTGGCCGGGGTGGACGCCACCGGTACCTTCTACGCCGCGCAGAGCCTGCGTCAGCTGCTCGCCGCCGTGCCGGCCGGGCAGGGGCAGGCACCCGGTGCGGCCGGGCTCGGCCTGCCCGGGATCACCCTGCGGGACTGGCCGTCCGGCACACCGGTGCGCGGTACCGCGGAGGGCTTCTACGGCACCCCGTGGACCGCCCAGCAGCGCCTGGAGCAGGTCGACTTCCTGGGCCGCTCCAAGCAGAACTTCTACCTCTACGCCCCCGGCGACGACCCGTACCGGCTCTCCCGCTGGCGCAGCGCCTACCCCGCGGCCCAGGCCGAGGAGCTGCGCGAACTGGGCTTCCGCGCGCGGCAGAACCACGTCGTGCTCGGCTACGCGATCGACCCGGGGCAGTCCTTCTGCTTCAGCTCCGGCAAGGACGTGGACGCGCTGGTGGACAAGCTGGACGGGCTGCGGAAGCTCGGCTTCACCGCCTTCCAGCTGCAGTTCCTGGACGTCAGCTACGACGAGTGGCACTGCGGCGACGACCGCGACGAGTACGGCACCGGGCCCGCCGCGGCGGCCAAGGCGCAGGCCGCGCTGGTGCGCAAGGTGCAGGACCGGCTGATCGCGCGGAACCCGGGTCTGGCGCCGCTGTCCGTCGTCCCCACCGAGTACCACCAGCAGGGCTCCACCCCGTACCGCAAGGCGCTGGCGGCGGCGCTGCCGGAGGGCGTGCAGGTGGCCTGGAGCGGGGTCGGGGTGATCCCGGAGAAGATCACCGGCGCCCAGGCCTCGGACACCGCCGGGCTGTACGGGCACCCGCTGCTCACCATGGACAACTACCCGGTCAACGACGCCACCCCGGACCGGCTCTTCCTCGGCGCCTACACCGGGCGCGACCCGGAGGTGGCCACCCGCTCGGCGGCGCTGCTGACCGGCGCGATGCAGCAGCCGGTGGCCTCCCGGATCGCCGTCTCGACGGCCGGCGACTTCGCCTGGAACCCGGCCGGGTACAAGCCGGAGGAGTCCTGGCAGGCCGCCGTGCGCTCGCTGGCCGGGCCGACCGGCGCCGCCCCGACGCCCGCCGGATCGGTACTGCCCGCGGTCCTCGCGCTGGCCGGGAACAGCACCTCCTCGCCGCTGTCCAAGCAGGAGTCCGGCTACCTGACGCCGCTGCTGGACCGCTTCTGGGCGGCCGCCGAGCCCACCTCCGGCACCACCCCCGACCTCGCCCGGCTGATCGAGGCCGCCGCCCCGCTGCGGGACGCCTTCGCCACCATGGCCACCGCCCAGCAGACCCTGGCCGGCACCCCGGCCACCGCCCAGCTGGCCGGCGAGGCCGCGCCCTGGCTGGGCCCGCTGCACGACTACGGGCTGGCCGGGCAGGCCGCCCTCGACATGCTGCTGGCCCAGCACGGCGGCGACGGCACGGCGGCCTGGAAGGCCCGGGTCGAGCTCAACCGGCTGCGCGAGCAGCTCGACCGGGCGCCGGCCACCGTCGGCGCCGGGGTGCTCGGCCCGTTCCTGGACCGTGCCGTGCGCGCCGCCGACAACTGGGCGGGCGTGGGCGGCGGCGCGCTCACCCCGACCACCACGCTGGGCACCGCGCAGGACCACCTGCCCGCGCTGATGACCGACGGCGTGGCCGACACCTTCTACTGGAGCTCCGCTCCCCCGCAGCCCGGCGACGCGGTCGGCCTGGACCTCGGCGCGGGCCGCCCGGTCAGCGGCGTGACCGTGCTGATGGGCGGCTGGGGCAACGGCCCGGACGCCCGGACCGCCGTGGACGACTACATCCGCGACGGCGTGCTGGAGTACTCCACCGGCGAGGGCGGCTGGAAGCAGCTCGCCGTGGTGAGGAACCAGAAGACGGTCAGCGCCCAGCTCCCGCCGGGCACCGTGGTCCGGGCGGTGCGGCTGCGGGCCACCGCCGCGCAGAAGACCGCCGTCGCGGTGCGCGAGTTCACCGTCACCGCCCCGGACGACTCCCCGGCCAGCGTCAGCGGCGGTCCCGACGCGGTGCCCGGCTCCTCCGCCGCCGCCGTGCTGGACGGCAACCCGGACACCGCGTACCGGGCCGCCAAGGCGCCGACCGCGCTGGACGAGCCGCTCACCGTCGAGCTCGGCGCGGCCCGCCCGCTGGACCGGCTCACCGTGCTGACCGACCCGGCCGTCCGCGCCACCGCCACCGTCGCGGTGCGCCGGGCCGACGGCACCTGGGCCGACATCGGCACCGTGCAGCCCGGCTACAACGAGCTGCCGGCCGGCGGGCAGGCCGCCGACGCGTTCCGGCTGACCTGGAAGCCCGGCGGCGAGCCGCCGGTGGTCAACCAGGTCATCCCCTGGTACGCGGACGCCCCGGCGGCCCGGCTCAGCCTCTCCGACCCGGCCCTGGACGTGGTCACCGGCGCCTCCGCGCCGGTCACCACCCGGGCCACCGTGGAGGCCGGCCGCCCCGAGGGCACCACCGGCGAGCTGCGCACCGAGGTGCCGGCCGCCGCGAAGGGCCTGACCGTGACCCCGGCCGGCCCGGTGACCGTGCCGCGCGGCGGCCGGGTGGGCGTGCCGCTGCTGGTGAGCGCCACCGCGGAGACCCCGTCCGGGACGTACCGGGTGCCGGTGCAGTTCGTGGCCGTCGGCACCACCGTCCGGCAGGTGCTCCAGGTGCACGTGGTGCCGCCCACCGGCGGTCCGGACCTGGCGGCCGGCGCGAAGGCCACCTCCTCGGGCGACGAGACGGCGGACTTCCCGGCCTCGGCCGTCACCGACGGCGATCCGAAGACCCGCTGGTCCTCGCCGGCCAAGGACGACGCCTGGGTGCGGCTGGAGCTGCCGCAGGCGACCCGGCTGGGCGCGGCGGTGCTGCACTGGCAGGCCGCGTACGCCGCCTCGTACCGGATCCAGGTCTCGGCGGACGGGAACACCTGGACCGACGCCGCGACGGTGGACAACGGCAAGGGCGGCGACGAGACGGTGCGCTTCGACGCTCCCGGGGTCCGGTACGTCCGGGTCCAGGGCGTGGCGCGGGCGACCAAGTACGGCTACTCGCTGTGGGGTGTCGAGCTGTACGCCGTGACCCCGCCGGCCGCACCGCAGCCCCCGGCCGGGCAGCCCGCCCAGCCCGGCGGCACTCCCGTCCAGCCCGGCACGCCCGCGGCTCCCCCGGCGGCGGCCAAGCCGTAGCGGGCGGCCCCCGTCCGGGAACGCGGCGGGCCGCCGGCGCCCCGGTGCGGGGTGCTCGGCGGCCCATGAGGCGCGTACCGACAATATGACGGGCGGGCCCTTGTGGAGCGGTGGTCAGGCGGAGAGCGGTTCGGGCTGCTCGCCGCGGCGGACGGGGGCGGGGTGGGCGGGGTGCGCCCGGCCGAGCGGGACGGGGTGGACCGGCTGCTCGGTATGGTCGTGGTGCTCGTACTCGCCCCACTGCGGGGCGCGCAGCTGGTCCGCGCCGCCGTAGGGCTCCAGGTAGGGCCGCCACCGCGGGTCCTTGATCCCGGTGCCGATGATGCGCCAGGCCAGGCCGCTGGGCGGCGCGGGTGGTCGCTTCATCCGCCAGCCGAGCTCGGTGAGGTGACGGTCGGCCTTGGTGTGGTTGCAGCGGCGGCAGGCCGCCACCACGTTGTCCCACCGGTGCTGGCCACCGCGGCTGCGCGGGATGACGTGGTCGACGCTGGTGGCGGCGGCCCCGCAGTAGACGCAGCGGCCGTGGTCGCGGGCGAACAGCGCCCGGCGGGTGAGCGGGACGGGCCCGCAGAACGGGACCCGCACGAAGCGGGTCAGTCGGACGACGGACGGCGCCGGAAGGGCGCTGGTGGCGCTGTGCAGAGTGACTCCCGAGTCCTCCAGGCTGACCGCCTTGTGGTTGAGGACCAGGATGAGTGCGCGGCGCATCGATACGACGCCGAGTGGCTCGTAGGACGCGTTGAGGACCAGGACATGCGGCACGGATGCCTCCTTGGACGCCTGCGGCGCGTGGCTCGCGCCGGGACGAGCGGTTGGACCGCGCCACGCGTGCGCGATCTCCCCCAGTGTCGCCTTACGCCTTTGTACGGCGCCACCACTCCTGTGTAACGGAGCTGACGTGAACTCCGGGTGTGGTCTCTGTCATAGCCGGTATGCCCGGGGGAAGCTCGGGTTGCACCCGGGTGGCGGTGCGTGGCGCCCCGGTGACCCTGCCGGGTGGCCCCGCGGGGGCACGGTTCGGCCGTCCGGAGCAGTGTCCCGACTGCCCCGACGGGCCCGGGGACCCGGGTACGGGGGGAGCGTACGGGGGCGTTGACGGGGCGTTCGGGACGCTTCGTGCGCCCTCGGGCACGTTCGCGGGAGGTTGCCGGCCGGTCCGGGCGGGCATGCGGCTGCGGATAGGCTGACGCTCACGGTCCGCGGGCCGCTCATCGGCGGTGCGGGCCCGCCACGCACCCAGCAAGGAAGGCCCGCACGTGTTCAGCTCCGGTGCCACCGGTCCGTCCGACGCCTCCTCGGCGCTCACCACCCCGACGCCGGCCCCCAGCCCCACCGCGCAGCTGCCCGAGCTCGACCTGCGGATCCCGACCAGCGCGCAGGAGGTCTCGGAGACCACCCGGCAGGCCGCCAGCTGGTTCGACACCCACTGGCAGGGCTGGCTGGCCTCCGGGCTGCGGATCGTCTTCATCATCATGCTGGCCCTGGTGCTGCGGGCCGTGGTGCGCAAGCTCATCACCCAGCTGATAGGGCGGATGGCGCGCACCTCCGAGCACCAGGAGGAGAGCCGGCTGGGCGGGCTGCTCGCCAACACCGGGGTGGTGAACACGGAGCGGCGCCAGCAGCGCTCGGAGGCGATCGGCTCGGTGCTGCGCAGCGTGGCCTCCTTCAGCATCCTGGGCACGGCGGCGCTGATGGTGCTCTCCGCGCTGGGGGTCAACCTGGCGCCGCTGCTGGCGAGCGCCGGTGTGGCCGGTGTGGCGATCGGTTTCGGCGCCCGCAACCTGGTCACCGACTTCCTGTCCGGGGTCTTCATGATCATGGAGGACCAGTACGGCGTCGGCGACGAGATCGACACCGGGGTGGCCACCGGCACCGTGCTGGAGGTCGGCCTGCGGGTGACCAAGCTGCGCGGGGCGAACGGCGAGATCTGGTACATCCGCAACGGCGAGGTGAAGCGGATCGCCAACATGAGCCAGGGCTGGGCGACCGCCTCCGTGGACGTGCAGGTCGGGTACAAGGAGGACCTGGTCCGGGTCGAGGACCTGATCCTGGGGACGGCCGAGGCGATGGCCAAGGAGGCCCCGTACGACGAGCTGATCTGGGCCCCGGTGTCGATCCTGGGCGTGGAGTCGGTCGCCCCGGACTCGGTGGTGGTGCGGATCGAGGCCCGGACCGCCCCGGGCAAGGCCCTGTCCGTCTCCCGGGCGCTGCGCCAGCGGCTGAAGGCGACCTTCGACGAGGCCGGGATCAAGGTCAAGGAGGAGACCCCGGCAGCGGCGGCGGCAGCGGCCGCCGCGGCGACCGGCGTGGTGATCGCGCCGGTGCCGGCCCCCGCGACCGAGCAGGCGGCGCCGTCCGCGCTCGCCGACCCGAACTCGGCCCGCTTCAAGGCCACCGAGCCGATCCCCGCGCCGAAGCCGGAGCCGTAGGCCCCGCCTGCGGACACGGACGAGAGCCCCGCCCCCGCCACCGTGGGGGCGGGGCTTCGCGCTGTCCGGTAACGCTTCGGCATCCTCCGGATCCTCCGGTCCACCGGCCATTGACACCCCGCCGAAGCGGCCCTTACGGTCCTTCCCAAGCGACTGGAAAGTTTCCTAACAGTTCACCCCGAGGCCCGCCCGCGGGCCGTCCCGAGCAGCCGAAGGAGGAGGATTCCGGGCATGACCAAGAGCACCGCCAAGGCCCCCCTCGCCGGCACCCCCAGCCTGCTGCGCGCCATCAACGACCGGGCCGCCCTCGAACTCCTGCTGGAGAACGGACCGCTCTCGCGCACCCAGATCGGCACCCTCACCGGGCTGTCCAAGCCCACCGCCTCCCAGCTGCTGGCCCGGTTGGAGGCGGCCGGACTGGTCCTCCCGGTCGGCACCACGGCAGGCGGTCCCGGCCCCAACGCCCGGCTGTACCAGGTGAATCCGGCCGCCGGGTACGTCGCCGGACTGGACGTCACCAACAGCGAGATCCGGGTCGCCGTCGCCGACATCACCGGCACCACGCTGGCCGAGCACGCCGTGCCGACCAAGGGCGTCCCGGCCGCCGGTACGGTGCCGGCCGTCGCCGCCGCGGTGGCCGAGGCCGTCCGGGCCGCCGGCCTGCCCGAGGGCGTCCTGCGCACCGCCGCGATCGGGGTCGGCGGCGCCCCCGACCCGGTCACCGGCAAGCTGCGCTACGCCTCCCACCTGCCGGGCTGGCACTCGCCCCGGCTGGTGGAGGAGCTGACCGAGGCGATCGGCGCTCCGGTGTCGATCGAGAACGACGTGAACCTGGCCGCCGTCGCCGAGCGCTCCTCGGGCGCCGCGGCCGGCTTCGAGGACTTCGTCCTGCTCTGGGCCGGGGCGGGGGTCGGCGCGGCGATCGTGATCGGCGGGCGGCTGCACCGCGGCTTCACCGGTGGCGCCGGTGAGGTCGGCTACATGCCGCTGCCCGACTCGCCGGTCGAGTGGGACGCCCGCCGGCGCAAGTTCGGCGGGTTCCAGGCGCTGGTCGGCGCACCCGCCGTCCGGGCCCTGGCCCGTGAGCACGGGCTCGGCGCGGCCACCGCGCAGGAGTCCATCGCCAAGGCCCTGGCCACCCCCGGCGCCGGCGACGCCTTCCTCACCGAGTTCGCCGGGCGGCTCGCCGTCGGGCTGGCGGTGATCGTCGCCGTCGTCGACCCCCAGCTGGTGGTCCTCTCCGGCGTGGTGCCGAGCGCGGGCGGCGAGCGGCTGCGCGCCCTCGTCGAGGACGAGCTGGCGCGGATCTCCATCGCCCGGCCGGAGGTCCGCAGCACGGCCCTGTCCGGCTCACCGGTGCTGCTCGGCGCCCTGCAACGCGCCCTGTCCGATGCCCGCGAGGCGGTCTTCTCCACCCACTGACGCCACCCACCGACGCCCCCCGACACCGTCCACCGACGCAACCCACTGACGCTCCCCCTGTCACCTCGCCATCCGCACCCACCTCTCCCCCAACCCCCGAACGCGGGACCCGAGGCAACGAGGCCTGCCCGCGCACCCCCAGGAGGATCCCGAAGTGCACGCCACCACCTCCCGCAGAGGCCGCCGCACCGTGGCCGCCGTCGCCGGCAGCGCCGTGCTCGCCCTGCTCGCCTCCGCCTGCACCGGCTCCAGCGACGCGGGCGGCAACGACGATTCGGCCAGTGGCAAGGACGTCACCATCACCTTCTGGCACGGCTGGAGCCAGGACAACGAGATCAAGGCGATCAACGACAACATCGCCGCCTTCGAGAAGTCCCACCCCAACATCCACGTCAAGGCCGTGGACAGCCTCGCGGACGACAAGGTCAACCAGGCCCTGCGGGCCGGCGGCCCCGACGCGCCGGACGTGGTCTCCTCCTTCACCACCAACAACGTCGGCATGTTCTGCTCGACCAAGGCCTTCGTCGACCTCAAGCCGATGCTCCAGAAGAGCGGCATCGACCCGGCCAAGACCTTCCCGGCGACGATGCTCGACTACACCCAGTTCCAGGGCAACCAGTGCTCGCTGCCGCTGCTCGGCGACGCGTACGGCCTCTACTACAACAAGAAGGCCTTCGCCGACGCCGGCATCGCCAACCCGCCGAAGACCTTCAGCGAGTTCGCCGAGGACGCCGCCAGGCTGACCCTCGCCAACGGCGACTCGTACAAGCAGCTCGGCTTCATGCCGCTGTACCACGGCTACGAGTCCACCACCGAGCACTTCCTCGGCCAGTACGGCCCCGGCTACTTCGGCTCCGACGGCAAGTCGAACGTCGCCACCGACCCGAAGGTCTCCGCGATGTTCAAGTGGCAGAAGGGCCTGGTCGACCAGCTCGGCGGCTACGAGAAGCTGGAGAAGTACCGCGCGACCTTCGGCGAGGAGTTCAGCGCCAAGAACCCCTTCCACACCGGCCAGGTCGCGATGATCCTCGACGGCGAGTGGCGCACCGCCTCGCTCGCCAAGGACAAGCCCGACTTCGAGTGGGCGACCGCCGCCTTCCCCGTCCCGGACGACCAGGCCGACACCTACGGCCGCGGCTACCAGACCGGCACCATCGTCGGCATCGCCAGCACCAGCAAGAAGCAGGCCGCCGCCTGGGAGTTCGTCAAGTACCTGACCACGGACACCGACGCGGTGGTCAACTTCGCCAACGGGATCCACAACGTGCCGAGCACCTTCGCCGCGCTCGACTCCCCGAAGCTGGTGAGCGACCAGAACTTCAAGACCTTCCTGGACGTCGCCAAGAACGCCCACTCCGGCACCACCCCGCCGGCCGTCAACGGCAGCGCCTACATCACCACCCTGCAGAACCTCGGCTACGACTACGAGTCCGGCAAGCAGGCCGACCTCCAAGCGGGACTGGCCGCCACGGCCAAGCAGATCGACACCGACATCGCCCAGGCCAAGTAGCCCGCGAACGGTCCACGGAGCTCCCATGTCACTCGCGTTCGGCACCCGCAAGGGGAACAGCGACAAGGCCGACGCGGAACCGACCGGCCCGGCGGCGCCCGCCACGCAGCACCTGCTGCGTCGCAAGCGCCGCCGGGAGGCGGTCCGCACCCTCGCCTTCCTCTCCCCCTGGCTGATCGGGTTCGGCGTCTTCTTCGCCTACCCGCTGATCTCCACCGTCTACTTCTCCTTCACCTCCTACAACGGCTTCGGTGCCCCCACCTTCAGCGGCCTGAAGAACTGGGACTACGTCTTCGACCAGCTGCCGACCTTCTGGCAGGGCCTGCGCAACACCCTGTGGCTGGTCGTCGTGATGGTGACCCTGCGGGTCGCGTTCGGCCTGGGCATCGGGATGCTCATCACCAAGGTCAAGACCGGCGCCGGCTTCTTCCGCACCGCCTTCTACCTGCCGTACCTGGCCCCGCCGGTGGCCGCCACCGTCGCCTTCGCCTTCCTGTTCAACCCCGGCACCGGCCCGGTCAACCAGCTGCTCGGGGAGCTCGGCCTGCCGCAGCCCGGCTGGTTCGCCTCCGAGGACTGGTCCAAGCCCGCGCTCACCCTGCTCGCGATGTGGGGCATCGGCGACCTGATGGTCATCTTCATGGCCTCGCTGCTGGACGTCCCGAGGGAGCAGTACGAGGCGGCCGAACTGGACGGCGCCGGGCCGTTCCAGCGGTTCCGGTACGTCACCCTGCCCAACATCTCGCCGATCATCATGTTCGCGGTGGTGACCGGGGTGATCCAGACCATGCAGTACTACACCCAGGCGATCGTCGCCGGGAAGGTCGCCAGCGGCATCGCGGGAGGCTCCGGCCAGCCGTTCGAGCCCGGCTACCCGGGCGGCTCCACCTGGACCCTGCCGCAGATGGTCTACAACCTCGGCTTCCAGCGCTTCAACTACGGCGCGGCCTGCGTCGTCGCCCTGGTGCTGTTCGCCATCTCGATGGCCGTCACCTCGATCCTGCTCCGCCGCCGGTCCGGCTTCATGGCGAGCGACGACTAGCGGCCTGTGAGGACCTGATCATGACTCTTGGCAACACGCTCACCGACGCCCCGGCCACCGCCGGCCCCTCCCGCCCCTCCCGCCCCGGCGGCCCCGCCGCCCGGGCCGCCCGGCGCCGCGCGGCGCTCAACTGGGTGGCCGTGCACGCACTGGCCATCGCCGCCGCGCTGTTCTTCCTGCTGCCCTTCGTCTTCGTCTTCCTCACCTCGGTGATGTCGGACCAGCAGGCGCTCACCACCGACTACTGGCCGACCAGCTGGAACTGGGGCAACTACGGCAAGGTCTGGGACACCCCCGGCTTCCTCACCTGGTGGCGCAACACCCTGCTGTACGCCGCGCTCGGCACCCTGCTGACCGTCGTGTCCAGCCTCCCGGTGGCCTACGCGCTCGCCAAGTTCCGCTTCCGGGGCCGCAACCTGGCGCTGATGGCGGTCATCGCGATGATGATGCTGCCGCCGCAGGTCACCGTCATCCCGATGTACCTGTTCTGGGCCAAGCAGATGGGCATGAGCGGCTCGCTCTGGCCGCTGATCATCCCGATGGCCTTCGGCGACGCCTTCTCCATCTTCCTGCTGCGCCAGTTCCTGACGACCATCCCCAAGGAGTACATCGAGGCCGCCCGGATGGACGGCTGCGGCGACCTGCGCACCCTGCTGCGGGTGGTCCTGCCGATGGCCAAGCCGGCCATCGCGGCGGTCGCGCTGTTCCAGTTCTTCTACTGCTGGAACGACTACTTCGGCCCGCAGATCTACGCCAGCAACAACCACGAGGCCTGGACCCTCAGTTACGGCCTGGAGTCCTTCAAGGCCGCCCACCACACCAACTGGAACCTCACCATGGCCGCCACCCTGCTGGTGATGGCGCCGGTGATCATCCTCTTCTTCTTCGCTCAGAAGGCCTTCATCGAAGGCGTGACACTGACAGGGGTCAAGGGCTGATGTCCGCACTGAAGTTGGCAATCGTCGGCGGGGGTTCCACGTACACCCCGGAGCTGATCGACGGCTTCGCCCGGCTGCGCGACACCCTGCCGATCGGCGAGCTGGTGCTGATCGACCCGGCCGCCGAGCGCCTGGAGCTGATCGGCGGCCTCGCCCGGCGGATCTTCGCCCGGCAGGGCCACCACGCCACCGTCACGGTGACCACGGACCTGGTGGCGGGCGTCGCGGACGCCGACGCCGTGCTGCTCCAGCTGCGCGTCGGCGGGCAGGCGGCACGCAACCAGGACGAGACCTGGCCGCTGGAGTGCGGCTGCGTCGGACAGGAGACCACTGGCGCCGGCGGTCTCGCCAAGGCGCTGCGCACCGTCCCGGTGGTGCTGGACATCGCCGAGCAGGTGCGCCGGACCAACCCGGACGCCTGGATCGTGGACTTCACCAACCCGGTCGGCATCGTCACCCGGGCCCTGCAGGACGCCGGCCACAAGGCCGTCGGGCTGTGCAACGTCGCGATCGGCTTCCAGCGGAAGTTCGCCGGGCACCTGGGCGTGGACCCGGAGCTGGTCCGGCTCGACCACGTCGGGCTCAACCACCTGACCTGGGAGCGCGGGGTGACCCTGCTGGACGCCCCCGGCGCCGCCGGCGGGCGCGAGGTGCTCCCGGAGCTGCTGTCCTCGCACGGCAAGGAGATCGCCGAGGACCTCCACCTGCCGCAGGCCGTCATCGAGCGGCTCGGTGTGGTGCCCTCCTACTACCTGCGGTACTTCTACCAGCACGACGCGGTGGTGGCAGAGCTGAAGGAGCAGGGCTCGCGGGCCGCCCAGGTGGCCGAGATCGAGCGTCAGCTGCTGGAGCTGTACGCCGACCCGACCCTGGACACCAAGCCCGAGCTGCTCGGCAAGCGCGGCGGCGCCTTCTACTCGGAGGCGGCCGTCCAGCTGATCTCCGCCCTGCTCGGCACCGGCGGCGGGACCTCCGTGCAGGTGGTGAACACCCGCAACGACGGCGTGCTGCCCTTCCTTCCGGACGACGCCGTCATCGAGGTCCCGGCCGAGGTGGACGCGCGGGGCGTGCGCCCGCTGCCGCAACGGCCCGTCGAGCCGCTGTACGCCGGCCTGATCGCCGCCGTCACCTCGTACGAGCACCTCGCCCTCGACGCCGCCCTGCGCGGCGGCCGCGACCGGGTCTTCGACGCCCTGCTCGCCCACCCGCTGGTCGGCCAGATCGAACTCGCCGACCGGCTGACGGACCGCCTGCTCGCCCACAACCGCGAGCACCTCGCCTGGGCCTGATCCGGCCCGCCACGCGCCCGCCCGGCGACCGGAGGAGGTCGCCGGGCGGGCTCCGCGAGGAGACCGTCCACCCCCGGCCGGGGACCATTCGGCCGGGCTCCCCGGCCGGGACCACGGCCGGGCACCCGGCCGACGACCACGGCCCGGGCCACGTACGAGCCGCGGGAACCTGATGACCCACCAGCCCGAACCACTCCTGCCCGGCGTCCTCGCCATCGACGCGGGAAACTCCAAGACCGACGTCGCCCTGATCGGCGCCGACGGCAGCATCCTCGGCACCGCCCGCGGCGGCGGCTTCGCGCCGCAGAAGATCGGCGGCGCGGCGGCGGTCGCCGGCCTCGCCCCGCTGGTCGAGCAGGCCGCCGCCGCGGCCGGGCACCCGTCCTGGAACGGCGTGCTGACCGGCCACGTCAGCGCCTGCCTGGCCAACGCCGACCTGCCGGTCGAGGAGGAGGCCCTGCGGGTGGCGCTGGAGTCCCACCCCTGGGGGGCCAGCAACACCGTCGTCAACGACACCTTCGGCCTGCTGCGGGCCGGCACCGACGGCCCGCGCGGGGTCGCGGTGGTGTGCGGCGCCGGGATCAACTGCGTCGGCCTGCTGCCGGACGGCCGCACCGCCCGCTTCCCCGCCCTCGGCGAGCTCACCGGCGACTGGGGCGGCGGCTCCGGGCTCGCCGTCTCCAGCATGTGGCACGCCGTCCGCGCGGAGGACGGGCGCGGCGGGCCGACCGGGCTCGCCCGGGCCATCGCCGAGCACTTCGGCCTGCCCAGCGCCGGCGACGTCGCCGAGGCCGTCCACCTCGGGCACCTGCCGAACGACCGGCTGCACGAGATCGCCCGGGTGCTGTTCGCCGTCGCGGCCGAGGGCGACGAGGTGGCGCTGGAGCTGATCGACCGCCAGGCCGACGAGATCGTCCGGCTCGCGGTGGTGGCCCTGCGGCGCCTGGACCTGCTGGACTCCCCGACCCCGGTGGTCCTGGGCGGCGGCGTGCTCGCCTCCCGCCAGCCGCTGCTGCTGGACAACCTGACCGCCCGGCTCGCCGCCGCCGCGCCGCTGGCCGAGCCGCGCGTCGTCGTCGCCCCGCCGGTGCTCGGCGCGGCGCTGCTCGGCCTCGACCACCTGGCGGCGGGCGCGCGGGCGCAGGCCCGGGTGCGCGAGGCGTACGAGACGGGCCGGCCGGTGGCGGCCTGACACCCGTTCGACGACCGCCCTTCCCTGCCGGATCCGCACGTCCGGCGGGGAAGGCGACCCGCGGACGGCGCCGGCGGGAACCGCGGACCGGGCTCCGGTCGTGTCAGTCGGGTACCGACAACCGCCGCCGCCCGGGGAGACTTGTGCCATGGCCACGCCCCGTACCCTCCTCGCCGCCGCCCTGCTGGTCTGCGGCGCCGCCGCCGTCCTCACCGGCTGCACGCCCGCCGACTCCGGCTCCACGGTGGCCGCCGCCTCCGCCGCTGCCATGGCCGACGAGGACACGGACGACCTGCTGGACGAGGACGACCTCTTCTACGAGGAGGAAGAGGAGGACGAGGAGTCGTACTCCTCGGCGGCCGGACCCTCCGTGCCCGCCGGCTCCGTCGATCCTTCCGCGGAGCCCTCCGTGGAGCCCTCCGTGGAGCCCTTCACCGGGCCTTCCGCCGACGCCGGGTGCGCCGCCCCCACCCCGCGCCCCGGACACGAGGTCCTCCTCGTCGTCGCCGCCGGCCCGGCCGAACTCACCGCCCGGCCCGCCCGCTTCAGCTGCGGCTCCGCCCGCTACGAGCCGGCCGGCAGCCCCGTCCACTACGGCTTCGCGAGCGCCGGCGTGACCGCGAGCCTGGCCGGCGGCCCGCACGACGACCCGGCCGGGACCGTCCCCCTCGACGCACTGCTCGCCCACATCGGCGACTGCCTGGCCGACCGCGAGCCGGCCGACCCGTACGGCTGCCACGGAAACGCCTACGACGTGGTGCTGGACTCCCACGGCCGGATCATGCGGATCGGCGAGGTCGAGGGCGCCTGACGGCGGTCCGGCGGCGCATACGGTGTAAGGACGCCTCTCGACTGTTGGCATTCGGCTGAGCTACGCGCATCGACCGGCCGTCCGCTGGGGAGTTTTGACGTTCGATACGTCCACGGGGGACTTCCTTGGGGCGGGTCTTACCTTCTGCGTCGTTGACCCGGTCTCGGCGGCGGTGCTTTGCTTCCGGCCGTCGGCGGTAACCCGGCTCGCGATCCCCACTCCACTGACGGTTCCTGGCGAACCGTCGGCACCCGCGCGTTGCCGTCGCCCCGTTCGTCCCCCCACAGTGCCGCCCCGCCGTACCCGGGCGCGGTCGGCACCAGAGAGGAACCCTCACGATGGGCATCTCCCCCACCTCCCGCCGGATGCGGCTGCGGGCCCTGACCGGGCTCAGCGCCCTCGCGCTCGCCGCCGCAGGCTTCGCGGCCGCTCCGGCCGCCCAGGCCGCCCAGGACGACCGGCCGGCCGGCGAGTTCGCCGGGCAGCCGCACCCCTACCGGCACGGCGCGCACCCGGTCAAGGAGGCCGGCCGGTCGGCCGCCGCGCGGACCACCAACCTGAGGTACGGCGGCGGCGTCGACGGCATCGGCGTCACCACCGGCGCGCCGAAGGTCTACCTGGTCTTCTGGGGCTCCCAGTGGGGCTCCCAGGGCACCGACGCGAACGGCTACACCACCCTGTCCGGCGACCCGAAGGGCGAGGCCGTCCGGGCACAGCAGCTGTTCAAGGGCCTCGGCACCAACAGCGAGACCTGGTCCGGCGTCATGACCCAGTACTGCGAGGGCGTCGCCACCGGCGCGACCAGCTGCCCGTCCGGCTCCACCCACGTCGGCTACCCGACCGGCGGCGCGCTGGCCGGCGTCTGGGTCGACGAGTCCGCCGCCGCCCCCGGCCAGGCCACCGGCAACCAGCTGGCCGCCGAGGCCGTCAAGGCCGCCGGCCACTTCGGCAACACCACCGCCGCCTCCAACCGCAACGCGCAGTACGTGGTGCTGTCGCCGACCGGCACCCACCCGGACGGCTTCAACACCCCGAACGGCGGCTTCTGCGCCTGGCACGACTGGAACGGCGACACCACGCTGACCGGCGGCGCCGCCCCCTCCCCGTACGGTGACGTGGCGTTCACCAACGACCCGTACGTGACCGACATGGGCTCCTCCTGCGGCCAGAACTACGTCAACAGCGGCAGCGCGGGCACCCTGGACGGCGTGACCATCGTGTACGGCCACGAGTACTCGGAGACCATCACCGACCAGAACCCGGCGGGCGGCTGGACCGACGCGACCGGGTACGAGAACGCCGACAAGTGCTCCTGGAACGGCGTCGGCGGCACGGGCGGTGCCCAGAACGTGGCGTTCGCGACGGGGTCCTTCGCCATGCAGGGCACCTGGTCGAACGGGGTCAGCGGCTGCCAGGTCTCGCACGCGATCGTCCACTGACGACCGGGTGGGACGGGCGCCGGAGCGGGCCGTGCGGGCCCCGCTCCGGCGCCCGTCCGATCACGGCGCGACCAGCCCGAACTCGTAGGCCTGGATGACCAGGTGGACCCGGTCGCGGGCGGCGAGCTTGGTGAACAGCCGGGCGACGTGGGCCTTGGCGGTGGCCACGCTGATGGTGAGCTCCGCGGCGATCTCGGCGTTGGACAGGCCCCGGCCGACCAGGGTGAGCACCTCGCGCTCGCGCTCGGTGACGGCTTCGGCGACGGGCCGGCGGGGCGGGGCCGCGGGGGCGGCCTCCGGGCGGGCGGCGAACTCGCCGATCAGCCGGCGGGTGATGCCGGGGGCGAGCAGGGCGTCACCGGCGGCGACGATCCGGATGCCGTCCAGGATGGTCTCCAGGGCGAGGTCCTTGACCAGGAAGCCGCTCGCCCCGGCCCGCAGCGCGCCGTAGACGTAGTCGTCGTCGTCGAAGGTGGTGAGGACGAGGACGTGGGTGGACAGGTCCGGGTCGGCGGTGATCCGGCGGGTGGCCTCGATGCCGTCCGCGACCGGGGGCACCTCCCGGCCGCCAGGCTGGGGGCGCATCCGGATGTCCATCACGGCGACGTCGGGGCGCAGTCGGGCGACCAGCTCGACGGCCTCGGCGCCGTCGCCGGCCTCGCCGACCACCTCCAGGTCGGGGGCGTCGGCGATCAGCACCCGCAGGCCGGTGCGGATGAGCGGCTGGTCGTCGACCAGGACGACGCGGATCACGGTCCCACCTCCACGGGGGTCTCGGCGGCGGTGTCGGCCGCAGCCGCGGCCGCGTCGGGGAGTGGCAGCCGGGCGTCGACCAGGAAGCCTCCCCCGGGGCGCGGGCCGGCAGCGAACCCGCCGTGCAGCAGGGCGACCCGCTCGCGCATGCCGGCCAGGCCGTAGCCGGCGCCGCTGCCGGCGCCGTTGGCCGGGGTGCCGCTCGCCGCTCCGACGCCCTGGTCGGCCACCGTGACGGTGAGCTCCCGGGGGCCGTACGCGACGGTGACCCGGCAGTCCCGGGTGCCGGAGTGCTTGACCACGTTGGTGACCGCCTCCTGGACGATCCGGTAGGCGGCGAGGTCCACCTCGGGCGGCAGCGGACGGGCCGTACCGCGCCGGGTGAGCGCCACCCGGACCCCGGCGCCCGCCGCCCGCGCCACCAGCCGGTCCAACTCGCCCAGCCCGGGCATCACTTCGAGCGGTGCCGGCTCCCCCTCGCGCTGCCGCAGCGCGCCGAGCATCCGGCGCAGACCGGCCAGGGTCTCCCGGCTGGTGGCCTCGATCGCCTCCAGGGCGTTGCGGGTCTCGGCGGGCTGGGTGTCCATCACCCGGCTGCCCATACCGGCCTGGATCGCGATGATGCCGATGTTGTGGGCCACCATGTCGTGCAGCTCGCGGGCGATCCGCAGCCGTTCGGCGGTGATGGCCTGCTCGGAGACCCGGTCGCGCAGCGCCTCGGCGTGGACGCGGCCCTGGTGCACGGTGTTGCCGACCAGCCAGGCGATCAGCACGGTGGCGGCGAAGCCCGCGTAGGCGAGCGGGTTGACGGGGTATCCGTTGACGGCGCCCCAGGTCAGCAGTCCGGCGAGGGTGGCGAGCGGCAGCGCCAGGGCGGTGAGCGAGACGCGGCGGGAGCGGGTGGCCGCGCAGTAGCCGACCACCGCGTCGGCGATCAGGAACTGGAGCGGCGCGGTCTCCGGGACGCCCCACATCCCGAGCGCGAACATCCCGCCCGCGAGCGCCACCACGATGGCCAGCAGCGGCAGCCGGACCAGCAGCGTCGCGACCAGGGTGGTGACCACCGCGGTGACCACCAGCGGCATGTCCTCGGGGTTGCCGTGGTAGGTGAACAGGTGGCGCAGCTCCTCCTCGCGGGTGAGGAAGCGGAACCCCACCAGGGCCGCCCACAGCGCCCCCACCCACACGCCCGCGGGCAGGCACCTGAGCAGCGGCGGACGGGGTTCGGTGATCATGACGGCGATGGTAGCCGCGGCCCGCGCGGCGACACATCGGCCCGGGGGCGTAATCCCCGGGGCCACGCGGCCGCCCGCGGTTGTGCCCCGCGGCCCGATGCCCGGACCGGGCGCCGACCGGCAGCGTTGGCCCGGTGATCGAGATCGAACGACTGACCAAGCGGTACGGCGCCACCACGGCCGTCGACCAGTTGACCTTCACCGTCCGGCCGGGCACCGTGACCGGCTTCCTCGGGCCCAACGGTGCCGGCAAGTCCACCACGCTGCGGATGATCCTGGGCCTCGACACCCCCACCGAGGGGGCCGTCACCGTGGCCGGCGCGCCCTTCGCGCGCAGGCCGCGCGGCCTGCGGCACGTCGGCGCGCTGCTGGACGCGGGCGACGTGCACGGCGGGCGCACCGCCCGGGCCCACCTGTCGGCGCTCGCCCGCAGCAACCGCATCCCACTGGGCCGGGTGGACGAGGTGCTGGCGGAGGTCGGCCTCGGCAAGGCGGCCGGGCGGCGGATCGGCGGCTACTCGCTGGGCATGAAGCAGCGTCTGGGCATCGCCGGCGCGCTGCTCGGCGACCCGCCGGTGCTGCTGTTCGACGAGCCGCTGAACGGGCTCGACCCGGAGGGCGTGCTCTGGGTGCGCGGGCTGTTCCGGCGGCTCGCGGACGAGGGGCGGACGGTGTTCGTCTCCAGCCACATGATGGCGGAGATGGAGCACACCGCGGACCGGCTGGTGGTGATCGGGCGCGGCCGGCTGATCGCGGACGAGGGCCTCGCCGAGTTCTCGGCCCGCGACGCGGTCTCCTCGGTGGCCGTACGGGCACCCGAACTCCCGGTGCTGGCCGAGGCCTTGCGCGCCGAGGGAGCCGACGTCGTCCTGACGGAGGAGCGGTTCGGGACCGTGCCGTCCGGGATCGTCACCGGGATGCCGGCCGCTCGGATCGGCGAACTCGCGCTGCGGCACGGTCTGGTGCTGCACGAACTGGCCGACCGGACTTCCTCGTTGGAATCGGCCTTCCTGTCCCTGACCGCCGACAGCATCGAGTACCCGGCTGGAGACGCCCGATGAGCACCGCGACCCTCGATCCCGCCGCCGAACCGGCGCCGCGCTTCCTCGACCTGCTCGCCGCCGAGTGGATCAAACTGCGCTCGCTGCGCTCCACCTCCTGGGTTCTGGTACTGGCCTCGCTGGTGGCGATCGCGGTCAACGTGAACGCCGTCCACACCGACCTGACGTACATCGACCACCCGGCGCCGCGGCTGCCCGGGCAGCCGCCGTACACCTACGACCCGCTGTTCCACGGGCTCGGCAGCATCGCGGGCGACCTGATGGCGGTCGCGGCCGGCACCCTCGGGGCGATCACGGTGTTCGGCGAGTACACCACCGGGCTGATCCGCACCACCTTCGCCGCCGTGCCGGACCGGCGCGGCGTGGTCGCGGCCAAGGTGGTGCTGGTCGGCGGCATCACCGCGCTCGCCGGGATCGTGGTGTCGGCGGTCTCCTTCCTCACCGTCAACGCGATGCTGGCCTCCCGGCACCTCGGGCTCTCCCTCACCGACGAGGGTTGCCTGCGGGCCGTGCTCGGCTACGCGGCGATCGTGCCGGTCTGCGCGCTGATCGGGATGGCGCTGGGCGCGCTGCTGCGGCACGCCACCGCCTCGATCGTCTCGCTGGTGATGCTGCTGCTCGTCCTGCCGATGGTGTTCGGCGGGGATCGCTACCGCTGGCTGAAGGAGATCGGCACCCATCTGCCGACGGCCACCGTGCAGCGGCTCACCATCAACCCCGACTCCGCGACCACGATGGGGAAGTACGCGCCGAGCGTGCTGGACTCGTGGATCACCATGGGGGTGTGGGGGGTGGCCGCGGTGGTGGTGACGGTGGCCGCGGTGCGGCGCCGGGACGTGTGAGGGCCCGCGCCGCCCCGGGCCCCGCGCTATCCGACGCCGAGGCGCCGCGCCGTCGCGGTGGGCAGGTGGTACGGGCGCTCGGGCGGCAGCAGCCGCTGGGCCTTCGCCGCCTGCCCGCCGCGGACCAGCGCGGCGATCCGCTGGACCTGCGGGGTGAGGTCAGTGAGTCCGACCACCCACTCCTCGGCGTAGCTGCGGATCAGCGAGCGGCCGATGCCCACCTGGATGCTGTAGTGGTTCAGCGCGGCCCCGCGCAGCGACCGCTCCGGATCCCACTGCACGTGGACCTCGGCACGGGCCACCTCGTCCGGGTGCGCGGTGGTCAGGACGGCGCGGGAGAGCGCCTCCTCCCAGCCCTCCCGGGTGATCCGGACCGCCAGCACCCTGGTCTGTCCGGGCTTCTGCGCCCAGTTGCTGCGGTGCATCAGCCAGCGGAACGAGGGCTTGATCCACGTCATCCGGTGGAAGCCGAAGGGCGCCGTGAACCGGCCCGCCGCCAGCGCCGCGTCGGCGACGGCCGGCGGGTAGGCCTGGTAGAGCACGATCGTCCGGTCGTCGTGATCGGCACGGACCTCGCGCAGTGCGGTCATCTCGGGACACCCCCTCCCGTCCGGTCACGCTGCCAGCGCGGCCGGTGCGGCGCAACGGGATTTCCGGGAGGCGCGACGGGCGGCGCAGCGGGCGGCGCTGCGGGAGGAGCTGCGCGCCGATCAGCCCGTGCCCGGCCGCGGCGGCGGCCCGCCAGGGTAGGCCCGGATACCGACGGGCCCGGCTCAGGCCGCGGCGGCCTTGGCGCGGAAGGCGCCGAGGGTGGCGGCCGGGACGCCGCAGCCGGGGAGGAAGGAGGCCGCGCCGCCGTGGTGGGTGTGGACGCGGTCGAGGAAGACGGACATGGCCTCGGCCGGGGCCTCCAGGAGGGGCGCGGGGATGGTGAGGTTCCGGCCCCGGGAGTCGGTGACCCGGGAGGTGGTGCGGTCGTTGAGGGCGGTGCGGTGGCGTTCGGCGAGGCCGGCGAAGATCTGCGGGAGGGCGTCGGCGGTGCGGGTGTAGTCGGCGACGATGCGCTCGGCGGGCACGCCGAGGAGGTCCAGCAGGAGAGCGGTCAGCAGGCCGGTGCGGTCCTTGCCGGCGGCGCAGTGCAGCAGGACGGCGCCGGGGCGGACGGTGGCGTCGACGGCGGCGGCCACCGCCTCGGGCGCGGACTCGGCCAGCAGGACGTAGAAGTCGCCCAGGTCGGCGGCCGTGGCCATGGTGCTCATCCGCGCGGTGAGGGCGTCGGTGGCGGGGTTCACCGGGGCGGCGACGACGGATATCCCGGCGGCCGCGGCGGCGGCCCAGTCGTCGGGGTGGGTCTCGCGCGGGTCCCGCAGGTCCACGATGGTGCGGATGTCGCAGCCGCGCAGCTGGGCGACGGTGGCCTCGTCGGCGGCCGGGAACGGCTGGGCGGAGCGGTACAGCACACCGGGACGGACCCGACCGCCCTCGGGGTCGCCGAGGGCGGCGGCGTCACGGAAGTTGACCAGGGACATGCGGGAGGCCTTTCGGTGGAGCCGCACCCGGGAGGCGAACACGCGGAGCGGAGACATCTAGACGTCTAAATGTGTAACCCGTTCCGGGGTCCTCGGGCAAGCCTCGATCGGTGCATCCCTCCATCCCACCCCCGCCGGCGGGCCGCCGCGACCCGGGGCGACCCAGGCGGCCACCGGTGGCACGGACGACCCGGGCGGCAGACGCGGGCTCCGTAGGATCGGGCCCGTGGCGACGAACCCCTCGAGCTCCCCGAACACCCCGGTGTACCGCCGCCTGGCCCGCCGGCTCCAGGAGCGCATCGACGCCGGCACCTACCCGGCCGGCACCCGGCTGCCCAGCGAGTCCGAGCTGAGCGCCGAGTTCGGCGTGAACCGGCTGACCGTGCGGCAGGCGGTGGCGGAGCTGGAGCGGGCCGCCGTGGTGGAGATCCGCCGGGGCGTGGGCACCTTCGTCCGCCCGCCCGCCGTCCGGGTCTCGATCGCCGTGGACCCGCGCAGCCAGCGCTTCGACCTCGGCAGCGTGCTCACCGCGCTGCCGAACGAGGAGGGCACCGACGGCGAGTTCGTGGTGGCCGCTCCGCCCGTCACCGGCTCGCCGCAGGACGCGGAGGCGGCCCGCCAGCTGGGGCGCGCCCCGGCGGAGCTGTCCCGGGTGGACTCGGTGATCCGGCTGGGCGGGCGGGCCCGGGCGGCGAGCAGCTACTGGGTGGCGTTCGGCCCGCTGCCCGCCGAGCTGGTCCGGCCGGGCCGCCGCGGGAACCTGGTGCCGGACCTGGCGCGGGCCGCCGGCGTGGAGCTGGAGTACGACTGGCGGGCCTTCGGCGCGGTCGGCGCGGACCTCGCGGACGCCGAGCTGCTGGGCATCCCGCCGGGCACCGCCCTGCTGGTGCGCGAGGGCGTCAGCTGCACCCCGGACGGCACCCCGGCGCTGTACGTGCGGCGCCGGATCGACGGCAGCAGCGCGCGCTTCGTCCTGCACTTCCGCGACCGGTAGCGCGGCCGGTGGCGCGGCCGGTCGGCGCCCCGGCGCCCCTGATAAATTCAGCGCCGGACGACCAGGCCGCACGGGGGTTGACGGAACACGGTGACCGAGGAGATCGACTACGACATACCCGTCGAGCTGGCCGAGGTCTACCTCGTCCTGCTCGCCGACGTCTCCCGCACCGGGCGGCTGCCGCGCCGCGAGGAGCTGGAGCGCCTGCGCAAGCTCGGCGAGCACTGCGCGGAGGCGGGGTACGGGCTGCGCGAGGTGGTGTCGCACTGTCTGGCCGCGGCCCGGCGGGCCTGGCAGACCCTGCCGGGGACGGCCTCCGCGAGCAGCGTCGGCGAGCTGCGCCGGATGGGCGACGCGGTGCTCTCCGCCACCGACGCCGCGCTGGCCGCGCTCGGCGAGGGCCACGAGCGGGCGCAGCGCCTGGCCGTCCGCCAGGAGGAGGCGGCCCGGCGGGAGTTCGTCGACGACCTGCTGTTCGGCCGCAGCGACCTCGGGCTGCTCGCCGAGCGCGCGGAGCGGTTCGGGCTGCGGCTGGCGGGCTCGTACACGGTGGCGGTCGCGGTGGGCGACGAGCCGTTCGCGGACGTGCATCCGCTGGTGCACCGGGTGGAGCGGGACCTGGCCGGGCGGTTCGGCGATCGGGACGTGCTGCTGGCCGGCAAGGACGGCCGGCTGGTCTGCATCGCCCCGGACTCCGAGCGGGCCGTGCTGGAGGCCTTCGCCGAGCTGACGCTGCGCCCGG
Source organism: Kitasatospora sp. NPDC005856 (assembly GCF_040629945.1). Classification (NCBI taxonomy): domain Bacteria; kingdom Bacillati; phylum Actinomycetota; class Actinomycetes; order Kitasatosporales; family Streptomycetaceae; genus Kitasatospora; species Kitasatospora sp. NPDC005856. The sequence continues at coordinate 132,755 of NZ_JBEXWT010000006.1, forward strand.
GACCCGGCTACCGCCCGGTGCGGCGGGTGGCCACCGGCCGCCGGCACTCGGGGCCCAGCGGGGTGCTGCGCAGTTACGAGGAGGCGCTGGACACGCTGGACTACGCGCACCGGCTGGACCTGCCGGCCCGGCAGCTCCGGGCCGAGGAGCTGCTGGTCTTCCCGGTGCTGATGCGCGACCGGGCGGCCATGGCCGATCTGGTGCGCAGCGTGCTCGGCCCGCTGACCGAGGCGCGCGGCGGCGCCCGTCCGCTGCTGGACACGATCGTGGTGCAGGCGGAGGCCGCGTACGTGAACGCGGAGGCGGCGCGCCGGCTGGGCCTGAGCGTGCGCACGCTGGGCTACCGGCTGGAGCGGATCAAGGCGCTCACCGGGTACGACCCGGCGGACGCGCTCCAGCGCTTCACGCTGGAGACGGCGGCCATGGGGGCGCGGCTGCTGAACTGGCCGGAACAACCGCTGTAGTCCCGCCTCGGCGACGGCCCGCCGCCCTGGGAGCCCGCCGCCGAACACGCGCCGCCGAACACCCGCCGCCACAAACCCGCCGCCGCAAACCCGCCGCCGCAAACCCGCGGGGCGGCGGCGGTGCCGTCCGACGGCCGTTCTGTTGCCGAGTCGTTGCAGTGTCACGCGGACCGTGCGTACCAGGGTGTCAAGAGGGCGTAAAGATTGCCGGATCCTGGCAATGTGCGGCGGGCCGCGGCACTGCCATGATCTCCCCGGCGCCGAAGCGCGGCGCCGGCGGAAAGACGGGGAGCGTGGCCGGGGTGGGGGGATTCTTCGCGGCCGCGCTGGCCTTTCCGACGGCGATGTTCAGCTTCGCGCTGGTGGTGGTGGTCGGGTACTGGTTGCTGATGCTGCTGGGCGGCCTGGTTCCCGGCGCCGTGCACGGGGGGCACGGCGGCGGGCACCACGTGGACGTCGGACACGCGGGGCACACCGGGCACCTCGGACACGGGGGACACGGGGGACACGGGGCCGGGGGGCACGCCGGGCACGGTGCCGGGGGACACGGTGCCGGCGACGGGTCCGACCGGCAGGGGGCCGGCCACCACACGGGCGTGCTGGACGCGCTGGGGCTGGGCGGGGTGCCCGTGACGGTGGCGGTGTCGCTGCTGGTCGCGCTCGCCTGGTTCGTCAGCCTGTCCGGCACCGTCCTCACCTCGGGGGCACCGGCGCGCGGCGGCGTGTTCGTCGTCGCGCTGGTCGCCGCCTGGGCGGGCACCCGGGTGCTCGTCCGGCCGCTGTCGCGGCTGTTCCCGCAGGACCGGCCGGTCACCCGGGGGGACTTCGTCGGCCGGGTCTGCGTGATCCGGACCGGCCGGGTGACGGCCGACTTCGGGCAGGCCGAGGTCACCGCGGAGGACGGCTCCACCGCGACCGTCCAGGTCCGTACGGCGACGCCCGAACCGGCCCTGACGGCCGGGCGGACCGCCCTGATCTTCGACTACGACGCCGAGGGCGAGCACTTCCTGGTGGCGCCCTTCGACCCGCCGCCCGTTTCCTGACCCCGCACCACTTCACCTGCATCCGCTTTCCTCATCACCTCTCTTCGCACCAACTCGCCATCTCGTCAAAGGACTCCGTGATGGACACCATCGCCGTGGGTTTCGGCGTGCTCGTCGCCGTCGTGCTGCTCATCGTGCTCGCCATGCTGCTGTTCGTGGGCCGCCTGTTCCAGAAGGTCGAGCAGGGCAAGGCACTGATCGTCTCCCGGACGAAGAAGGTGGACGTGACCTTCACCGGCGCGGTCGTCCTCCCGGTGCTCCACAAGGCCGAGTTGATGGACATCACCGCGAAGACGGTGGAGATCCACCGGGCCGGCCGGGACGGCCTGATCTGCCGGGACAACATCCGCGCGGACATCCGGATCTCGTTCTTCGTCCGGGTCAACAAGACCGTCGAGGACGTCGTCAAGGTCGCCCAGTCGATCGGCACCGCCCGGGCCAGCGACCCGCAGGCGATCCAGGAGTTCTTCGCCGTCAAGTTCGCCGAGGCGCTCAAGACCGTCGGCAAGCAGCTGGACTTCACCGACCTGTACACCCACCGGCACGAGTTCCGGGACCAGATCATCGCGGTCATCGGCACCGACCTCAACGGCTATACCCTCGAGGACGCGGCCATCGACCACCTGGAACAGACCCCGATGAGCCAGCTGGACTCCGACAACATCCTGGACGCCCAGGGCATCCGCAAGATCACCGAGCTGACGGCGATCGAGCACGTGCGCACCAACGAGTACCAGCGCAACGAGCAGAAGGAGATCACCCGGCAGAACGTGGACGCCCGGGAGGCCGTCCTGGAGCTGGAGCGCCGGCAGGCCGACGCGGAGATCCGCCAGCGCCGGGAGATCGAGACCCTGCGGGCCAAGGAGGACGCGGTGATCGCCCGGGTGCAGGAGGAGGAGCGGCTCAACGCCCAGACCGCCTTCCTGCGCACCGAGGAGCTGCTGGGGGTGCAGCGGGAGAACCAGGCCCGCGAGGTCGCGGTGGCGCAGAAGAACCGCGAGCGGGTGATCGCGGTGGAGAACGAGCGGATCGAGAAGGACCGCCTGCTGGAGGTCGTCGGCCGCGAGCGGGAGACCCAGCTCGCCTCGATCGCCAAGGAGAAGGAGGTCGAGTCCGCCAAGCGCGAGGTCGCCGACGTGGTCCGCGAGCGGGTCGCGGTGGACCGCACCGTCGCCGAGCAGGAGGAGGCCGTCAAGACGCTGCGCGCCACCGAGGAGGCCGAGCGGGTCCGCAAGGCCGTCGTGATCCAGGCCGAGGCCGAGGCGCAGGAGAAGCTCGTCAAGGACATCAAGGCCGCCGAGGCCGCCGAGCAGGCCGCCGCGCACAAGGCCCGCGAGGCGCTGGTGCTGGCCGAGGCCCGGCAGCGGGCCGCCGAGCTGGACGCGGCCGCCAAGATCCGGATGGCCGAGGGCATCCGGGCGGAGGCCGCCGCCGAGGGCCTGGCCCGGGTCCAGGTCCGCGAGCAGGAGGCCGCGGCGGTGGAGAAGGTCGGACGCGCCGAGGCCGTCGTGCAGAGCGAGAAGGCCAAGGCCGCCGCGCTGGAGATCGGCGGCCGGCTGAAGGCCGAGGCCGAGGGCCTGACCGAGAAGGCCGCGGCGATGGCCAAGCTGGACGAGGCCTCGCGCGGGCACGAGGAGTACCGCCTGCGGCTGGCCGCCGAGAAGGACGTCCGGCTGGCCGGGCTGGACACCCAGCGGCAGATCGCCGAGGCCCAGGCGGCGCTGGTCGCGGCCGGGCTGGAGAAGGCGAAGATCGACATCGTCGGCGGGGACTCGGTCTTCTTCGACCGGCTGGTGCAGTCGGTGTCGGCCGGCAAGAGCGTGGACGCCTTCGTCGGCCACTCGCAGACCGCGCAGACCCTGGCCGGGCCCTGGCTGGACGGGCGGGCCAGCTTCACCGAGGACCTCACCAGGGTGCTCTCCTCGGTCTCCACGGCGGACGTGCAGAACCTGACGGTGTCCGCCCTGCTGCTGAAGCTGATCGGCTCGGGCGCCGGCGACCAGGCCGGGCAGCTGCGCCAACTGCTGGAGTCGGCGCGGCAGCTGGGCGTCGCGGAGACCCCGCTCGGGGCGCTGGCCGGCCCGCTCGCCGCGGCCAACGGCTCCAGGTGACCCACCGGGCGACCGGTCGGTCCGCCGATCGCGTGATCCGACCGGTCGACCGAGCCCACTGACCAACCGATCCACCGATCCGACTGAGGAACGTGACCGTGACCGTGGACGCCCTCGACGCCCGGCTCGACGCCGGCACCTACGAGGTCCTGCGCGACCGGCTCGCCCGAGCCGCCGCCGAACTCGCCGACCGGGCCCAGGCGTTGAACGCCCGCCGGGTCGCCGAGTTCGGCGGCGGGGAGCTGCGGCTGGCCGGCACCGGGCGGCTCACCACCACCCGGTCCTGCCTGCCGCGGGACCTCACCGCCGTCGGCGGGCTGCTGCTGCTCGGCACCCAGCCGGTCGAACTCATCGACGGCACCGGGGACTTCGACGACGTCTTCGGCCTGCACCACCCCGACCTCTCCCCCGCGCCCGCCGAGGGCACCCTGCTGGACGACCCGCGGCTGCACCAGGACCTCACCGATCTGCGGCGCTACTTCCGCGACGCCCGCCTGGAGCGGCTGCGCCCGGTGGACGGCCGGCTCCTCGCCGTCTTCCGCACCGGCCCGGCCGCCGCCGACGTCCGGGTGCTGCGCTGGCGCCTGGACGGCGACCTCGCCGACGACGCGCAGCCGTCCTACCTGGACGGGCGCGGCGAACGCGACCACACCCCCGCCGACGGGCAGCAGCTGCCGTGGACCCCCCTCACCCGGGACGACCAGCTGCCCGCCGGCCCCGGCCGCCCGCCCCGCGCCGACCTCGCCGGAGAGCTGCTGGTGGGCGTCGACGGCGGTCGGCTGACCATCGCCGCCCCGGACGGCCGGGAGCTGCACCGCGAGCCGCTCGCCGAGGTGCTCCAGACCCTGGCCGACGCCCGGATCGCCCACGCCCGGCTCGGCACCCTGCTGCTGGTGCGCGTGCGCCCGTACCAGGAGGAGACCGAGCGGCACCTGGTGGTCCACCTGCCCACCGGCACCGTCACCCGGATCGACGCGCTCGGCCAGGCCTGCCTGCGGCTGCCCGCCGACCAGGGCGTGGCCTTCCCCGGCGGCTGCCACCTGGTGGACGGCACCGTGCGCGTCTTCGACCAGCCGGTCGACGGCCTGGTGTACGAGCGCACCGTCCTGTCGCCCAACGGCGAGGACGTGCTGTACGAGTTCCGCTCCCCCGCCGACGGCCGCGCCCTGCTCCAGCCGTACAACAGCGTCCGCCAGGAGGCCGCCGCCCCGCTGCCCTGCCAGGGCTACGCGCTGCTCGCCGACGGCACCCTGATCGCCCTGCGCCCGGCCGAGGACGGGCCGACCAGGCTGCACCCCGTCCAGCTCTGGCAGACCCCGTTCAGCAGCGAGCGGTTCGCCGCGCAACAGCCGCCCGGCAGCGGGCCGTTGGCCCGGATCGGCAACGCCGACCTGGTCCGCGGCCTGGCCGACTGCCTGGCCCTGGCCCGGCTGGCCGCGGCCGGCGCCGACACCCCGGCCGGCCACCAAGCCGTCCTCGCCGCCTGCACCCGCGCCGCCGACCGGCACCACTGGCTCGGCCAGAGCGGCCTCGGCGACCTCGCCGCACCGCTCGCCGAGATCCGCGACACCGCCCGGCAGGTCGTCGCCGAGTACGAGGCCGTCGCCCAGCTCACCGCGCACGCCGCCCGGCAGACCGAGGAGGCCGCCGAGCACGTCGAGGGCCTGCTGCGCACCGCCCGCGGCGAGACCCTGGCCGACGCCGCCGAGTGGGTCGACCGGCTGGCGGGACTGCGCCGCGCCCAGGGCCGCGTCGAGGCGCTGCGCGACCTGCCGCGCGCCGACGCGGAGCGGATCGACGCGCTCGCCGCACACCTCGCCGAGGGCCTGGCCGAGGCCGCCGACCGCGCCGTCGTCCAGCTCGCCGAGCCGACCGCCTTCGAGCCGCACCGGCGGCGCGCCGACGAGCTGGCCGAGCGGTGCGCCGCCATCGCCACCGCCGCCGAGGCCGAGCCGCTGGGCCTGCGACTGGCCGCCCAGAGCGAGGCGTTGCAGACCGTCTCGGAGCTGGTCGGCACCCTCGACCTGGCCGACGCCACCACCCGCACCGCCGTCCTCGACCGACTCGCCGACGTGCTCGGGCTGCTCAACCGGGCCCGGTCCGCGCTGACCGTGCGCCGCCGGGAGCTGCGCACCCGCGAGGCCGCCGCCGAGTTCGCCGCCGAGACCGCCCTGCTCGGCCAGGCCACCACCGCCGCGCTCGCCGCCGCCGACACCCCCGAGGCCTGCGACGAGCAGCTCGGCCGGCTGCTGCTGCGGATCGAGCAGTTGGAGACCCGCTTCGCCGACGCCGACCCGGCCCTCGGCGAGCAGCTCACCGCCCGGCGCACCGACATCCACGACGCGCTCACCGGCCGCCGCCAGCACCTGCTGGAGGAGCGGGCCCGGCGCGCCGACCGGCTGGCCGCCTCCGCCGGGCGCATCCTCGACACCCTGCACCGCCGGCTGGCCGCACTGGACACCGCGGAGGAGATCGAGGCGGCCTTCGCCGCCGACCCCACGGCCGTCAAACTCCGGGATCTGGCCGGGCAGTTGACCGCACTCGGCGACCGGGTCCGGGCCGAGGAGCTGACCGGACGGCTGCGCACGGCGCGCGGCCGCGCCCAGCGGGCCCTGCGCGACCGCGCCGAACTCGCCGGGGACGGCCCCGGCACCCTGCGGCTGGGCCGGCACCTGTTCGCCGTCACCACCCAGCGGCCCGAACTCGCCCTGGTGCCCTGGCGCGGACGCCCCGCCTTCACCCTCACCGGCACCGACTACCGCTCCCCCGTCACCGACCCGGCCTTCGCCGCCACCGAGCGGTACTGGGCCCGGCCGCTGCCTTCGGAGACCCCGCAGCTGTACCGCGCCGAGTACCTCGCCGCGAGCCTGCTGCCGGCCGTCGAGGCAGCGGCGCCGACCACCGACGGCGACCTGCTGGAGTACGTCCGGCGGGCCGCCGAGCAGCGCCCGGACGAGGGCTACCAGCGCGGCGTGCACGACCACGACGCCGCGCTGCTGCTCCGCGCCCTGCTCCGGCTCGGCGCCGAGGCCGGGCTGTTGCGCCACCCGGCGGGCGCCCGGGCGGCCGCGCAGCTGTACTGGGCGCACGGCACCGACGAGCGGCAGCGGCTGCTCTGGCACACCCGGGCCCGCTCGCTGGGCCTCGCCCGGCACGCCTTCGGGGGCGCCCCGGCGCAGCCGGCGCTCGCCGCCCTGGACGCGCTGGCCGCCGAACTCTCCGCCGCCGTGGCCGAGTTCGTCCCGGGCACCGAGCCGTCCGGCCCCTATCTGGTGGCCGAACTGGCCGCCGCCGCACCCAGCTTCGCCCACTCCTCGGGCGCCGCGGCACTGCTCGACAAGTTCCGCGCGGCACCCGAGTCGGCCGGCCTCACCGAGGCGCTGGCCGCACTGCCCGAGGACCCGGAGCTGCTGCCCGTACGACGCCAACTGGCCGCAGCCTGGCTGGAGTCCGGCACCGTCGACGCCGACCCGGGCGACCTCGCCGAGGCCGCCGCCGCGCTGCTCTGCCCGTCCCTGCCACGCCGGCCCGCCGAGGGGTCCGTGGGCGCCCGGATCACCGGGCTGCTCGGCGACCACCCGCGGCTCGCGGGCGGCGCGCTCGACCTCCGCCTGGACGAACTGCTCGCCAGGGTAGGGGAGTTCGAGCGGGTCGAGGTGCCCGGCTACCGGGCCTACCAGCGGCTGCGCGGCGAACTGCTGGCCGCCGAGCACGCCCGGCTGCGACTCGACCAGTACCGGCCCGCCCCGCTCAACGGCTTCGTCCGCAACCGGCTGATCGACCAGGTGTACCTGCCGCTGGTCGGCGACAACCTCGCCAAGCAGCTCGGCACGGCCGAGTCCGGCGGCCCGGTCGACCGCAGCGGCCTGCTGCTGCTGGTCTCCCCGCCCGGCTACGGCAAGACCACCCTGGTCGAGTACCTCGCCGAACGGCTCGGCCTGCTGCTGGTCTCCGTCAGCGGCCCGGCGCTCGGCCACCGGGTCACCTCGCTGGACCCCGCCGAGGCCCCCGACGCCACCTCCCGGCGCGAGGTCGAGAAGCTCAACTTCGCCCTGCACGCGGCCGACAACGTGCTGCTCTACCTGGACGACGTCCAGCACACCTCGCCCGAGTTCCTCCAGCGCTTCATCCCGCTGTGCGACGCCCAGCGCCGGATCGACGGCGTCTGGGACGGCGAGGCCCGCGAGTGGGACCTGCGCGGCAAGCGCTTCGCCGTCGTCATGGCCGCCAACCCGTACACCGAGTCCGGCCGGCTCTTCCGGCTGCCCGACATGCTCGCCAACCGCGCCGACGTGTGGAACCTCGGCGACGCCGTCGCCGGACGCGAGGACCTCTTCGCGCTCAGCTTCGTCGAGAACGCCCTGCCCGCCGGCCCCCACCTGGCCCCGCTCGCCACCGCCGAGCGCGCCGACCTCGACACCCTCCTCGCCCGCGCCGGCGGCCTGCCCGGCGGCACCCTGGCCGGCGCCTGGCCCGCCGCCGAGGTCGACCGGATGACCGCCGTCCTGGCCGGTCTGCTCCACCTGCGCACCACCGTCCTGGCCGTCAACCGCGCCTACCTGGCCTCCGCCGCCCAGGACGACCGCACCCGCACCGAGCCCCCGTTCCTCCTCCAGGGTTCCTACCGCAACATGGCCAAACTCGCCCAGCGCCTCGACCCCGCCCTCACCCGCCCCGAACTCGACGCCCTCCTCACCGACCACTACCGTGCCGAGGCCCAGCCCCTCGGCGCCGACGCCGAAGCCCAGCTCCTGAAGCTGGCGGAACTGCGGGGCGTGCTGACGGAGGAGCAGGCCGCGCGCTGGGCGGAGTTGAAGCGCTCCTGGCGGGAGCGCGGGCGAACCCCCGAACGTCCTTGATCCGAAGGGTGCTCGGGATCGGCCGGTCCCACCGGCCCGATCCGATCACCCGACGATTCCTCCGTTCGGGGAAAACGGCTACGGCGGCGGGTAGTCGGTGCGGGTGGGCGGGTAGTTCGGCCGTATGAGCGCTGAGGGACTCGATCTGGGCGGGTTGCGCAGGGTGTACGGGCGGGCGGGGAGCCGGTGGTTCTACACCCGGGTGGCACGCAACGCGCGGCACTGGGGATGGACGGAGCCGGGGCAGTCGAAGTGGCGGCTGTGGCGGGCGCAGCGGCAGTTGCAGGACGTGCTGGGGCGCAAGCTGGCGCTGCCGGCGGGGGCGCGGGTGCTGGACGCCGGGTGCGGGACGGGGTCCGTCGCACAGGCGATGGCGACGCGGTTCGGGCTGACGGTGACCGGGGTCGACGTCCTGGACTTCCACCTCGCCGAGGCGCGCCGGCTCGGCGCCCGGGCGGGTTCGGACGGGCGGGCCACCTTCCACTGGGGCGACTACCACCGGCTCCCGTTCGGCGACGGGGAGTTCGACGGCGCGTACTCGATGGAGACGCTGGTCCACTCCTACGACCCGGCCCGGGCGCTGGCCGAGTTCCACCGGGTGCTGCGCCCGGGCGGGCGGCTGGTGCTGCTCGGCCCGATCAGCGTCGGACCGCTGGACGAACTGGCGCCGCGCCCACGGGCGTTGATCGAGTCGTTCCTGGAAGCGATGACGATGACCGGCGCCAGGATCTACCACGCCGGCAACCTGTCGCGGCTGCTCGGCGAGGCCGGGTTCGAGGTCGAGGAGGCGCTGGACGCGACGCCGTACTACACGCCCACCTTCGAGGCGGTGCACGCCTACTTCCGGCTGCCGTGGGAGGTGGTGCGCCGCATCGGCGATCCGGCCAAGTGGATCAATCTCCGGTCCACGGTGGAGATGTACGAGGTCCGCGAGCACGTCGCCTGGTACGTTCACACGGCCGTCAAGCCAACGAGGTGAACACTGCGGGCCTCGGTGCGGATCATCGAGCAGGACCGTCCGGTGCCGGCCCACGAGCGGTACCCGGAAGCCCGGGGACGGAGCGCCCCTCGGCCCGCCAGCGCCGTACCAGCTCCGCGTAGATGGGCGTCTCCGGACCGGGCTCCGCGATCGGCGTCACCGGTGCCACGGGTACGACCGGCATCACCGGCATCACCGGCATCACCGCCGTCGGAGGCGTCCACGGCTGTTCCGGCGGCCTGTCCGGGACTCCGCGCAGGATCGTTTCCTCACCCGGCCGTCGCTCCGGTACCGGCAACCTCCCGAATCCACTCACACCCACCCAACGCACCCCGCCCGCGCCGGGACACGGTCACGTCAACCCGGCGCGCGGCAGGTCAACCCCCTGCGGGGCGTGGCCGGGTGCGCGGGAAGTCGGCCCACCCGACTTCCCGCGCACGTCCCGCCCTCCCCGCCGCGGCAGCCTCCCGTTACCGCCGCCGCCCCGCCGCCAGCAGCTCGGGCACGCTGGCGAGCTTCACCCGGGGCCGCCCCTCGACCTCGCCCCGCTCGCGTTCCGCGCGCTCCACGGCCCGCAGCTCCCGCAGTCCCACCGCGTCGGGCCGCCGGTGCCGCACCAGCCGTTCGAAGTCCTTGCGCCCCGCCCCGGGGGCCGGCAGTGCCCGGGCCGCCGCGTCGTCCAGCAGCGCGTCCACGGTCTCCCGCGCGCAGGCCCGGTTGGCGCCGATCCCCCCGGACGGCCCGCGCTTGGCCCAGCCCACCACGTACGTGCCCGGCAGCGGCCGGCCGGTCTCCGGGTCGACGACCCGCCCGTCCCGGTGCGCGACCGTGCCGGTCCGCTCGTCGAACGGCAGCCCGGGCAGCGGTACGCCCCGGTGCCCGATGGAGCGCACCACCAGTCCGGCCCGGAGCACGTCCCTCTCCCCCGTGCCCTCGACCAGGCCGTCCGCCGCCAGGGTGGTCCGCTCGACGGTCAGGGCCTCGACCCGCCCGTCCCCGGACAGCTCGACCGGCGCCGACAGGAACCGCAGCACGATCCGCCGCCCCGGCCCGGGCTCCGCGGCCCCGTCGTACGCCACCAGCGGCAGCCCGGCCAGCAGCGCCGCCCTCGAATCCGTACCGGCCGCCGAGCCCGGACCCGCCCCCGAGCCGCCCCCCGCCGCCTCGATCGCCGCCCGCACCTCCGGGTGGTCCTCCACCACCACCTCGACGCCCGGCAGCTGTCGCAGCGCCAGGAACTCCGCCCTGGTCCACGCCGCCTGCTCGGGCCCGCGCCGGGCCAGCAGCACGACCTCCCGGACCCGGCTGCGGCGCAGCGCGGCCAGCGCGTGGTCGGCGATGTCGGTGGCGGCGAGCCGGTCGGGGTCGGTGAGCAGGACGCGGGCGATGTCCACCGCGACGTTGCCGTTTCCGACCACCACCACGCGCTCGGCCGCCGTCAGGTCCACCACGTCGGCGGGTACGGTCGGTTCGGCGTTGTACCAGCGGACGAAGGCGGTCGCGGGCAGGCTGCCCGGCAGGTCCTCGCCGGGGACGTCGAGCCGCCGGTCGGCGGCCGCGCCGACCGCGTAGACCACCGCGTGGTGGTGCGCGGCGAGTTCCTCGTGGGTGACGTCCGTACCGATCTCCACGTTGAGGTGCATCCGCAGCCGGGGGTCGCGGAAGACACTCGCGAAGCTCTCCGCGATCCGCTTGGTGGACTGGTGGTCGGGCGCGACGCCGTACCGCAGCAGACCGCCGGTGACCGGCAGCCGGTCGATCATGGTGATCTCGGCGCTGGTGCTGCGCAGCAGCTCCTGCGCGGTGTACCCGGCGGAGGGACCGGTGCCGACGACGGCGATCCGCAGCGCGCCGAGCTCGTCCGGCAGGCTGCGCGGGAAGGTGGGCGCGCCCCAGGCGTGGTCGCTGGGGTGGTCGCGGAACCAGTCGCGGTTGAGGTCGCCGAACACGGTGTCGGGCCCGCGCAGCCGGTCGACCGGGAACACCGCGTCGACCGGGCAGGCGTCCGCGCAGGCGCCGCAGTCGATGCACGCCCGCGGGTCGATGTACAGCATGTCGGTGGTGCCGAACTCCGGCTCGTCCGGGGTCGGGTGGATGCAGTTGACCGGGCAGACGGACACGCACGAGGCGTCGTTGCAGCAGGTCTGGGTGATCGCGTAGGCCATGGCCGGAGTGGGGTCCTCGCTGCGCGTGGGGGATGGGAGGGCGTCGTCGCGGCGGTCCGTCAGAGCATGTGGATCCGGCGGTAGACGGCCGCCGAGCGGCTGGTGAGCAGCCCGGTCTCGGCGAGGAAGGCCATCAGGTGCCGGGAGCTGGTGCGCATCATCGCCTTGCGGTGCTCGCTGGCCCGCACCTCGGCGAGCGCCCGCTGCACGTCGAGCCCGGCGGCCTTGTAGACGCCGGGGTGCACCATGCTGGTGACGATGACGTACGCGCCCACGGCGATGCCGGTGGCGGAGGCGCGCCGGCGGGCGGGGCTCGCGTGGCGCATCCGCTCGCGGATCTCCTGCCGGGCGAACTTCATGTGCCGGGACTCCTCGACCACGTGGATCCGGGAGGTGCCGCGGACGATCTCCAGGACGTTCTCGCCGCGCATCCAGTCGCGCTGCATGACGTCGAGCACCTCTTCGGCCACCAGGATGCCGCCGTAGGCGAGTTCGCCCTTGGCGAGCGCCTTGAAGGCGCGGCCGGCCTGGGCGATCAGCTTGTGCGGGCGGTAGGCGGGGACGCCCATCTTGGCGCAGGCCCGGGCGAACATGATCGAGTGGCGGCACTCGTCGGCGATCTCGGTGAGCGCGAACTGGAACTCGGCGCCGGCGGGGTTCTTGAGGTACTGGTCGCGCAGCACCATCTGCTGGAGGATCATCTCGAACCAGATGCCGGTGTTCATGATCGAGCAGACCTCGTGCCGGGTGAGCGTGACCCGCTGCCGCTCGGTCATCTCGTTCCACAGCCGGGTGCCGTAGAGGGTGCTCCACTCCGGGTTGAGGCCGTAGTGCTCCTCCGGGAGGGGGGCGTCCCAGTCGATCTCGGTCGAGGGGTCGTAGGAGAGGGCGGCGGCCGACTCCAGCAGCCGCTTCGAGACGTCGTCGTCGGCCTTGGTGTGGCCGCGCCCCGTCTGCCAGGTGAGAGCCATGGCTGCCTCCAGGTGCCTGTTCCGCGGGCTCCCGCTCACCCGCTTATTAGACGGACAGTACAATAAGAGCCGGTTGCCGAGAACCCCCCGTGCGTCAACTACCCGGCGTGCGGACATGCGGTTCGCGCCTCCCTTTCCGGCACGCTCCGAACTCGCCCCCGCCCCCGCGCGGCTCCGCACCCCGCTCAGGTGCCGCGCCGGTCCTCGGCGTCGAAGGCCGCCAGGGCCCGCGCCCCGGGCTCCAGGGCCCGGCGCAGGGCGGCCAGGACATCGGGCTCCAACCCGCCCACCGCTTCGGCGAGTTCCTCCGTGGCGTCATGGGCGATCTCGGCCGCCACCGCCTCCACCGGGGTGCGGGGCCCCAGTTTGCTGACGGCGGCCGCGGCCCGGGCGGGGGTGAGCAGGGCGGAGGCCTGAACCAGGAGCCAGGCCGGGACGCCGGCCGCGCCCCGGGGCGGCGGGAGGTACGGGCGGGCGCCGTCGTAGCGGTCGTCCTCGGCGAAGGTCTGCTGCTTGACCTTCACCAGCGGGCGGGCCGTGCCCGACTCGTGCCACTCGCCCGCGGGTTTGAGGACGCACCCCTCGGCGAGGTTGTCCGGCAGGTCGGGCAGGCCGAAGAGCGCGGGCACCCGGGTGGGAAAGCGCACCGGCAGGTCGTGCAGGGTGTTCAGGGGGCCGTGCCCGAGCAGGGGCACGCAGGTGAGCCCGACGGCCCGCGCGGCCGTGCGCAGGGTGCGGTCGGCGATCCACCAACGGCCTTCGGGCGTCTCGACGGTGGCGTCGAACGGCAACCAGCGCAGGCCGGGGGCGTACCAGACGCCGGTCTGGACCGGTTCGACCCCGGGGACGGCGGGCACCTCGGGGTGCGGGTAACGGCCGCCGGCCAGTTCGCCGTAGATCGTCACCACCGTGGCGGGACCCCGGGGTTCGCGCACCGCGGCGGCGAACCTGGCCGCCGCGACGGACAGTCCGGGCCAGATCCGGCTCACCCCGAAGAAGCCGTCCAGCCCCTCGTCGTCCAGCAGTTCACGCCGCTTCGCGGCCCGCACCGAGCCGCCCTCGCAGACCACCGCGAAGTGCGCCCCGTGCACCTTCTCGGCCGCGGTCCACTCCCGGCTGCCGGGCCCGCCCGAGCGGCCGCGCGCGGGGATCTTCGGGTAGGGCCGCAGCTCGGGCCCGTCGGACACCGTCTCGAACACCGTCTCGGACACGGACGGAATCCTCGCCGCCGGGCCCGCCGCCTGGCAACAGGGATTCCGGGGGCGGGCGACCGGCGGGGACGGACGAAGAACGGGACGGACGAAGAACGGGGGCGGAGTCGACGGGGACGGGGACGGTCAGAGCCCCCAGCCCGCCCGCAGCCGCGCGAAGGCCTCGTGGAACCCCGGGAAGGTCTTCCGCACGCAGCCCGGGTCGTCGAAGGTGATGCCGGGCGTGCGCAGCGAGGTGACGGCGAAGGACATCACGATCCGGTGGTCGGAGTGGGTGGTGATCCGGGCCGGGCGCGGGGTGCCGGGCCGGATCTCGATCCAGTCGTCCCCGGTGGCCACGGTGATGCCCATCGCGCGCAGGTTGTCGGCGCAGGCCTGGAGCCGGTCGCACTCCTTGACCCGGGTGTTGTGGACGTCCTCGATCCGCACCGGGCCGGTGGCGAACGGGGCGATGGCCGCGAGCGTGGGCATGGTGTCGGAGATGTCCCGCATGTTGACGGTGATCCCGCCGAGCGGGCCGTCGCCGGTCACGGTGGTGAGGTCGTCGCCGATGTCCACCCGGGCGCCCATCCGCCGCAGCACGTCCACGAACCGCAGGTCGCCCTGGAGCGCGTCCCGGCCGAGGCCGGGGACGGTGACCGCGCGGCCGGCCAGCGCGGCCGCGGCGAAGAAGTAGCTGGCCGTGGAGGCGTCCGGCTCGATCGGGTGGTCGGCGGCCCGGTAGCCGCCGGCGGGCACCTCGAACACCTCGCCCGCCGGGGTCCGCTCCCGCTTCACCTCGACCCCGAAGGCGCGCATCATCGCCAGGGTGATGCCGATGTACGGGGCGGAGACCAGCCGGGTGACGGTGATCCGCAGGCCGTCCCGGGTGAGCGGGCCGAGCAGCAGCAGCGCGGTCAGGTACTGCGAGGACTGTCCGGCGTCCAGGGTGAGTTCACCGCCGCGGACGCCGTCGGCGACGACCGTCAGCGGGTGGTGCCCCTCGGCCTCCTCGTGCCGCAGGTCCACGCCCAGCTCGCGCAGCGCCCGGGTGAGCGGGGCGAGCGGACGGCGGCGCATCTGGGCGGAGGCGTCGAAGCGGTAGGTGCCGTGGCCGGCGGCGACGAGGGTGGGCAGGAAGCGCGCGGTGGTGGCACCGTCCCGGCAGTACACCTCGGCCTCCGGCACGGCGGGCCCGGACGGGCGGCCCTCCACCTGCCACGCCTGCGCGGCCCGCCCGATCCGGTACCCGAGGGTCTCCAGCCCCTGCGCGAAGCCTTCGGTGTCGTCCGAGGACAACGGGCGGCGCAGGGTGGTCACGCCCTCGGCGGCGGCGGCCAGGAACAGGGCCCGGGCGGTGATGGACTTGGAACCCGGGATCTCCACAGCAGTCACGGCAGGCTCTCCCAACACGAGTGTCCGACAGGTGTCTCCGGTGACGTCGGGCCCGATCCTGCCTCACCCGGCCGCCGCCTTCGCCGACCATCCACGGACCGGACGGTGACGGAACGGACCGGACGGTGACGCGGGCGACAACAGCGGGCGAAGGATCAGCGGTCGGCCCGGTGGGACGGCGGGAGGCCGGCGCGCAGCCTGCGGATCGTCCGCAGGACCTCGTCCCGGTTCTTGGCCGACTTCACCCAGGCGGGCAGCCGGGCGACCAGGCTCAGCGAGCCGGGCACCGAGGTGCGTTCGCGCAGGCCGGCCCCGACGTAGGACTCCAGCAGGTCGAGGTGGGCGGGGTTGTACGCCCACAGCCGCCGGCCGCGGACGTCGGCGTCCAGCCAGAGCGGCAGTCGGAAGTACGGGTCGACGGGCCCGCCGAAGGTCCGGCAGGCCGGGAAGGCGTCCACGGCGTGCCCGCAGCCGCACCGCAGCAGCCGGCGGGTGTGCTCCCGGTCGCCGATCCGCCGGTGCTCGCAGGTGCCGCCCAGCCGCGCGAGGACGACGGCGCAGCCCCCGCACTTCGGGCAGCGGACGAGCACCTCGTCGGCGAACTCGTGGAGCCTGGTCCCGGGGTCGGTGAAACGGCGCTCCACCGCCCCCGCCTCCGTGCCACCCGCCATGCCCGCCTCCGCACTGCCCGCCGCCCTGCTCGTTGATCATCCCATCGGGGCGGGTGCGCGGACCCGCGGCCGGGTCAGCAGCGCGCCCAGAGGCCGGCCAGGTGCGTGTGCAGGACCTCCTCGGCCTCCGCCACCGTCCGGTGCCCGACCAGGACGTGCGTGGTGAGCCCGTCGGCGAGGGCGAGCAGCGTACGGGCCTCGGTGCGCGCCACCACGGCACCGCCGGCGGTCTCCCCGCCGATCACCGATCCGCCGACGACCTCCCCGCCCGCGGCCTCCGCGACCAGCCGCACCATCAGCTCCTCCAGCGCCGCGTAGCTGCTCCGCAGGGTGGCCGCCAGCGCCGGGTTGACGGCGGCTCCGGCGACGAAGGCGAGCCAGATCCGGGCCTCGGCCCGGTGCTCCTCGCGCAGCAGCGCCACCTCGCCCGCCACCAGGCCGAGTTCGACGGCCGCCGACTGCGCCGGGCCGGCCACGAGCCGGCTCCGCACCCGCTCGGCGACCCGCTCGCCGACGTCCGCGAGGGCGAACAGGAGCATCTCCTCCTTGGTGCGGAAGCAGCGCTGGACGGCTCCCATCGAGACCTCCGCCCGGGTGGCGACGTCCCGCAGGGTGACGCCCTCCAGCCCGTGCTCGTCCACCAGCAGACAGACGGCCTCGGCGATCCGCCGGCGCCGGCCCTCGTGGTCCACCTGCTTCGGCATCCCGGTCTCCCTCCGCGCTTCCTTCGGTTCCTTCGGTCCACTTTTTATTCGATGCAAGCGTATCGGTTCCCGGGCTAGGGTGACCTCGTTCCGATGCGACCGCATCGGAACCAGTCGAGGAGAGCCGAGGAGACCGTCATGCCCCTGTGGAGCAAACCCGCCACCGAACTCGCCGCCGCCGTGCGCACGGGCGAGGTGTCGGCCCTGGACGTGGTGGACAGCCACCTGGCCAGGATCGCCGAGGTCAACCCGCACCTGAACGCCGTCACCCGGCTCCTCGCCGACCGCGCCCGCGCGGCCGCCCGGGACACCGACCGCCGCCGGGCCGCGGGCGAGGAGCTCGGCCCGCTCGCGGGCGTGCCGTTCACCGTGAAGGAGAGCACCCCGATCGCCGGCGTGCCCAACACCTTCGGCACCCCGCGCTTCCTCGACCACGTCGCCGACGCCGACGCCGTCCCGGTGGCCCGGCTGCGTGCGGCCGGGGCGATCCCGATCGGCCACAGCAACCTGCCGACCCTGATCCTCGCCGGGATGCACACCCGCAGCGAGCTGTACGGCGACACCCGCAACCCCTGGGACGCGCGCCGCACCCCCGGCGGCAGCAGCGGCGGGGACGGCGTGGCCGTCGCCGCCGGCATGGCCCCGCTCGGGCTCGGCAACGACTCCGGCGGCTCGGTCCGCGTCCCCGCCTCCTTCTGCGGGGTCGCCGCCCTGAAGCCGACCACCGGCCGGTTCCCCGCCGACCAGCGCCTGATCGGCCCGGACGACCCCGGCCCGGCCTCCCAGGTCCTGGTCACCGACGGCCCGTTGGCCCGCACGGTCGCCGACCTGCGGCTCGCCTACGAGACCCTGGCGGGCACCGACCCGCGCGACCCGCGCGCCGTGCCCGTCCCGCTGTACGGGGAGCCGCTCGACGCCCCGGTCAAGGTCGCCGTCGTCGCCGACCCGGGCGGCCACGCCGGTCACGGCGGCCAGGGCGTCCACCCCACCGTCCGCCGCGCCGTCGAGACCGCCGCCGAGGCGCTGCGCGACGCCGGGTACGACGTCCGGGAGGTCCCCGACGTCCCGCGGATGGAGGAGGCGCTCGACACCTACCACCGCCTCGCCGTCACCGAGTTCGCGCCGAGCTGGCCCGTCGTCCGGCAGCTGCTCGGCGAGGGCGGCGAGCGCTACATCGACCTGACGATGCGCAGCGCGCCGCCCGCGGACGCCGCCGGCCTGATCCGGCTGATGAGCACCTGGACGGGCATCCGCCGTTCCTGGACGGAGTTCCTGCACGAGTACCCGCTGGTGCTGGGGCCGGTGTTCACCGAGCCGCCGGTCGAACCCGGGCTGGAGTCCCGCGACCAGGCGGGCCGCGACCGCGTCGCCTCGGCCATGCGGCTCTGCTCGGTGACCAGCTTCGTCGGCGTCCCGGCCGTCGCCGTCCCCACCGGCCTCGCCGCGGACGGCCTGCCGACCGGCGTCCAGCTCATCGGCCGCGCGTTCCGGGAGGACCTGTGCCTGGCCGCCGCCCAGGCCGTCGAGGACCGTCTCGGCACCCTCACCCCGATCGACCCCCGGCCGTAACGGCCCGTCCGGCGGGGACCACCCGGTCGCAGCGGCCGGACGGGAACCGCCGGACGAGAACCGCCGGACAGGAACCACACCCGCCGGCAAGGGCCACCCGCGCCGGCGCGGACGCCCCCGACGCCCGCGGCTCACTCCCGGCCGGCGGCTCGCCTACGCCCCCGGCAGCCCCGGCACCACCAGCCCGCTCTCGTACGCGATCACCACCGCATGCGTCCGGTTCTGCGCGCCGAGCTTGCTCAGCACGTTCCCCACGTGCGTCTTGACCGTCTCCTGGCTGACCGCGAGCGTCTGCGCGATCTCCGGGTTGGACAGCCCGGTCGCCATCAGCCGCAGCACCCCCTCCTCCCGCCCGGTCAGCGCCGCCCGGGGCAGCGCCTCGGCCGAGTCCAGCGGCCGGGCCGCGACCATCCGGCGCAGCGCGGCGGGGAACAGCACGGCCTCCCCGGCCGCCACCACCCGCACGGCCTCGGCGATCTGCGGGACGGGCCGCCGCTTGAGCACGAAGCCGCTGGCACCGGCGCTGAGCGCGGCGGTGACGTAGCCGTCGTTCTCGAAGGTGGTGATCACCACGACCTTGGGCGGGTCGGCGCGCTCCCCCGGCGGGCCGTCCTCCCGCAGCAGTTCGCGGGTCGCGTCGATCCCGTTGCGGCGGGGCATCCGCACGTCCATCAGCACCACGTCCGGCCGCAGCCGCCGGACCTGCTCGACCACCTCGACGCCGTCGGCGGCCTGCCCGACCACCGTGATGCCCGGCTGGGCGCCCAACAGGGTGCCCAGCCCGCTGCGGGTGACGGGGTCGTCGTCGGCGATCAGCACGGTGACGTCCGAGGACGCGTCCGCCCCGGGGCCGCTCACGCCGACCGCCGGATCGGCAGCCGGACCGCCAGCCGCCACTGCCGCTCGCCGTACGGGCCCGCCTCGAACTCGCCGTGCAGCAGCCGCACCCGCTCGGCGAGGCCGGGCAGCCCGTGGCCGGAGGTCGGGAAACCGCGCGAACCCGGCCCGGCCCCGCCGCCGTCCGCCCCGCCGGCCACCCCGTTGACCACGCTCAGCTCCAGCGCCTCCGGCCCCGCCGCCACCCGCAGCTCGATCGGCCCGCCGGCCCCGTGCCGCAGCGCGTTGGTCAGCCCCTCCTGGACGATCCGGTACGCGGCCCGGGAGAGCGTGCCCTGGACGAGCGCCAGGTCCCCCGTGGTCTGCGGCTCCACGACCGCGCCCGCGTGCCGCAGCCGGTCGACCAGTTCGGGCAGGTCGGTGAGGGTGCGGGTCGGGGCGGTGCCGGAATCCTCCTCGCGCAGCACGCCCAGGACGTAGTCGAGGTCCTCCAGCGCGGCCCGGGTGGACTCCTCGATGCTGCGCATGGCGGCCCGCGCCGCCACCGGGTCGGCGGCGAGCACCTCGCCCGCGACGGCCGCCTGGATGGTGGCGGCGGTCAGGGTGTGCCCGATCGAGTCGTGCAGCTCGTGGGCCAGCCGGTTGCGTTCGGCCAGCAGTCGCTCCCGCTCGGCGGCCATCGCGAGCCGCTCGGCCGGCGAGGGCCCGAGCAACCGGGGCGCCAGCGACCGCAGCGCACCCGACACCCCGGCGAACAGGGCCGCCGCGAGGAGCAGGCTGAGCGCCGCGACCACCCAGGCCCAGACGCCCGTCACCTCGGTGGACCACCCGAGGAGGCTCACCCGCGCCTCGCCCGACGCCCACCGCCCCGGCAGTGCCATCCCCATCACGAGCAGCGTGCCGCCGACGATCAGCACCGTCCACCCCAGCGCCACGTGCACGACCAGGAACGCCGGCGTCCGCCACCGGTCCCCTCGCGCGGCGCCCTTCACCGGGGCGGGCACCGCGACACCCAGCAGCCGCCGCGCCCCCGCCGCCAGCACCCGGCGCACCACCCGGGGCAGCCCGGCCACTGCGAGCAGCACCGCCCACACCGGCAGCCCCGCCCAGGCGGCTTCCGGCCGGCCGTCCACGCCCAGCGTCAGCGCGAGCGCCAGCATCGCCACCGGCAGCCCGGCCAGCGCCCCGAGCACCGCGAACAGCACTCCCGTGTACGTCGACCTGCGCAGCAGCAACCGCATTCCCTTGATCATGCTCGCCAGTATCACCGGCCGCCCCGCCCCGGCCCTCCCCCGATCGAGGGAGGATCTCCGACCGCCTCGCACCCGTCCCAGCCACCCCGGATTCGACCGGAACGCGACCACTCGTTCGCATGAATCCGACCCGAAGCCGCCTCCGTCTCTCCGGAGTTCCAGACCATCGCATGAATGACGATCAATCAAAAGCTCTTCCGACAAGGCCTGTTGGCGACAGCGGCCTCCACCCTCACCGCACTGGCCGCGGCGGCCGCCCAGGCCGCACCCGCCCAGCGGGACGACGGACCGCTCCGCTACCGGGTGTCCGTCCGGGCCGCCGGGGCCTGGGTGCCACCCCCCGGCCTGGCCTCCTTCACCGTGCACATCGGAGGCACCGGCGGCGAAGGCGGCCCGGGGGACGCGACCCGGTAGCGGGGGCCCGGACCGGCCGCCGGCCGGCATGCGAACGAGCCGACGGGACCAGGCCGTTCCATGGCGACGGCCGTCGACAGCGCGGGTGCCGCCGTCGGCGACGCGCAGGGCCCGGACCGGAACCGGACCACGGCCCTGCTCCGGAGGCCCGACCGGCCGTCCTCAGCTCCGCCCCGGCCCCGCCGCCTCCCCGAGGGCGTCGCGCAGCATGGTGCGGGAGGTGATGCCGAGCTTCTCGTAGATCTGGTACAGGTGCGCGCCGACCGTCCGGTGCGAGAGGAACAGCCGTTCGGCGATCTGCTTGTTGGTGAGCCCGGTGGCGGCGAGCCGGGCGATCTCCAGCTTCTGGGCGCTCAGGCCGTGGGTGTTCGAGGCGTCGGGCCGCGGCCGGCTCCAGCCCGTCGCCCGCAGCTCGCTCCGCACCCGCTCGGCCCACGGATCGGCGCCCAGTTCCTCGAAGACGGCCAGGGCGGCGCCGAGTTGGACCTTGGCCTCGGCCACCGCCCGGGCCCTGCGCAGCCGTTCGCCGTGGGCGAGCCGGACCCGGGCGTGGTCGAAGCGCCACCGCTCGGCGCCGCGGGTGTCCAGCGCGACGGCGAAGCGGCGCAGCGCCTCCCGGTCGTCGTCGGCGCACAGCGCGGCGGACGCCTCCAGCAGCATGGCGTGCCGGGAGGAGACGGCGCCGAGGCCGGCCTCGCGCATCGCCCGGACGTGCGCGGCGGCCTCCTCGCGCCGGTCGCAGCGGACGGCGGCCTCCACCAGGTGGGCGGCCACCCACAGCGCGTGGGGGACGTGGGAGGCCAGGGTGCCGGCCGGGCTGACGGCCTCGGCGTGCCGGTAGGCGAGCGCGTAGTCCCCGCCGCCCAGGGCCGCCACGGCCGCGGCGTGGTGGGCGTAGTGGGCGGCGCAGGCGGCGCCGTTGCGCGCGGCCCAGTCGATGACGTGCCCGGCCGTCGCGAGGCTCTCGTCGGTCTGCCCGCGGGCACCGAGGACGATGGACCTGATGAACAGGAAGTACCAGGCGAAGGCGCGGTACCCGTGGTCCTCGCAGGCCCGCAGCCCCTCTCCGGCGAGGTCGAGCGCCTCGTCCCACCGTCCGGTGAGGTAGTCGTCCAGGCACAGGTGGATGAGCGAGGAGAGGTAGCGCCGGGCCGGGCCGCCCTCGCGGCCGGAGCGCACCACCTGCCAGGCCGCGTCGCGGACCTCGCCGAGCCGGTCGAGGTAGAGGGCCCCGGTGCCGACCCGGGTGACCAGCACCGGGTCGGCCTCCTCCGCCGACAGGACCAACGAGTCCGTCAGGACGTCGAGTCGGCCGTGCGCGGCCACCCCGGTCCGGGCCGGGTCGGAGAAGGTGCGGCCCAGGACGGTCAGGATGGCCGGCGGCTCGGGGGTGAGGCGTTCCAGGGCCCGGTGGTAGGAGTGCCACAGCTCGGGCCTGGCCCCGAAGAAGCAGACCACCGAGAGGACGTGCAGCGCGTCGACGAGCGCCTTGTCGTCGGCCCGGTAGCCGTGGGCACCGGCGGTGGACTCGATGGCGGCGGTCAGCAGCCGGTGGGCGGTGCCCACGGCGTCGCCCTCGACGCCCCCGTCGGCGCCCTCCCCGGTACCACCGGCGCCCCCGGCGGCACCCCCGGCGCCCGGGTCGTCGCCGCTGTCCCCGTTGAGCACGAGCAGCGCCGAAGCCGTCGCCGAGTGCAGCGAGTCCTCCCCCTCCGGGGCGGCCTGGCGGGCGTCGTCGAGGAGCTTTCGGGCGCTGGACAGCGCCCCGGTGGACTCGGCCCCCAGGTAGGCCGCCTCGGCGAGCCGGCGGCCGCGGTCCGGCCCTTCCGGGGAGAGGGCGGCCGCCCGGATCAGGGTCCGCATGGCCCCGGCGGCGTCGCCGCGCCGCAGGGTGAGGCCGGCCGCGTGCTCCAGCAGCGCGGCGACCTCCTCGTCGGGTTCCAGGGTGGCCTCGCCCAGGTGCCAGGCGCGGCGTTCGGGCTGGTCGGCGAGGGCCTGCGCGATCGCCGCGTGCGCCGCGCGCCGTTCGCCGCTGAGGGCGTGCAGCACCATGGCCGAGCGGATCAGCGGGTGACGGAACCTCAGCCGCTGCTCGCCCTCCTCGATGTCCACCAGCCGGTCCCGCTCGACCGGGCCGAGGTCGTCCAGGCCGTACCCGTCCCCGGCCCGGCGGGCGGCCGCCTGCAGCACGCCGAGGTCTCCGCTGCCCTCCAGGGCCGCGAGCAGCAGCAGTTGCCGGGAGCCGGCGGGCAGCCGGGCGATCCGGGCCCCGAACAGCGTCTCCAGCCGGCTGCTGAGCGGCGGCACGGCCGGGCAGTCGGCGGAGGCGGCCGGCGGCACGACGGTCGGCAGTTCCAGCAGCGCCAGCGGGTTGCCGCCCGCCTCGGCGAGCAGCCGTCGGCGCACGCCGCGCCCGAGGCCGGGGAACCGGTCGGCGAGCAGCCGGGCCGCCGACTCGTCGTCCAGGGGCGGGAGTTCGTACGTCGGGAAGATCCCGGCCTCCCGCGGGCCCAGCTCGCCGGAGCGCGCCGCCGCCACGAAGCCGACGCCCAGGCCGGCCACCCGCCGGGCGACGAAGCCGAGCACCGCCGTGCTGGCCGGGTCGACCCAGTGCAGGTCGTCGACGACGAGCAGCAGCGGCTGCCCGTCGGCGACGGTCTGGAGCAGCCGCAGTGCGGCGTTGGAGACGAGGAGCTGCTCGGGCGGCGGGCCGCTGTCGAAGCCGAGCACCACCCGCAGGGCGTCGCCCAGCCCGACGTCGAGGTGCTCCAGGGCGCCCAGGTGCGGGAAGAGGATCTGGTTGAGGCCCGAGTAGCCGCAGTCGGCCTCGAACTCCACGCCCGAGGCCCGGAGCACCCGGGCGCCGTCCGCGAGCGCGGCCGCGGCGACCGCGTCCAGGACGGCGCTCTTGCCGATGCCGGCCTGGCCGGCCAGCAGCAGCGCCCCGCCACCGGCCCCGACGCCCAGCCGTTCCCGGACCAGCCTCAGGTCGTCGTCCCGGCCGACCAGCGCCCCGCCCCGGATTCCGGGCACAACGGGCCCACCACCGCCCATCACTACCGTTCCCCTCCCGAATCCCCTCCCGAACAATTCCGGCCACCGTCACGCGCGTACCGAAGCCGGATTTCCCTCGGCGGAAAATCCCTTCGGCACGGCCGTGAACAGACCTGGCCGAACCCATTATGACGGTAAACAGTCAGTCATTTTCCAGACCTTTCAGTCCATTTCCGGCCGCCCGCCGCGTCGCATGACGTACGCCTCGACCTGCGCGGATGCGAAAGGCCGTCCGTTCCGTGCAGTCGAATGACCGATGCGCCGACGCCGCACGATCGAACACAGTTGCACCACAGGTTCCCCGTCCCCATCGGCGCTACCGGCCGACCCCGAAAGCGAGTTCCCCCGTGGCCCTCACACCCCTCCGAACCGCCCTCCGGCTGAAGACCGCCGCCGTGGCGACCGCGCTCGCCGGCGCGGCGCTGCTCTCCGTGGCGTCCCCGGCCTCCGCCGCGAACGCGCCCTACGACGGCTGCCCGGCGTGGGCGGTCTGCCTCTACCAGCACGAGGGCGGAACGGGCTCGAAGGCGATCGTCACGCCGCCCCCGGCCGGCGGCAACGCGGCCATCGTGCGGCTCCACTCGGTCCACTTCCTGAACGGGGAGATCGCCGACAACCAGGTCTCGTCCTGGATCAACAACTCGCAGTGCTCGGTCAAGTTCATGGACGACCCGTACGGCGAGCTCCACCCGTCCGACCTGGACTACACGGAGACGTGGCACTGGGGCGCGACCCGCGACTACGGGAACGGCTCCTCGATGTCCTACGTCAACGACCGGATCTCCTCGCTCCAGTTCTGGTGCCCGTAACGGCCGGCTCCGGTTCGAGGGTGCGGCCTGCGATCCACCCCACCGCCCCCGGCACCCGCGAGGAGCCGGGGGCGCCGCCGTGCGCCCTCCCGATTCCCCGGTCCGCCACCAGATCCGTCCGACGACACGGAAGGAAGTCCCGTGAAACGCCTGCGACCAGCGTCCGTCCTACTGTCCGGCCTGCTGCTCTCCGTCTCCCTGCCCACCCTCGCCGAGGCCGTGCCCGCCGTCGAAGCGGCCCCGGCGGCCGTCACCGCGGTGACGGCCGGCCCCGGCGCCGACGGCCCCGACCTGACCTACGCCAACCGCACCGCCCCGGCCGCCGGCATGCCGGACTGGTCCCGCGTCGGCTTCCGGGGCGGCCAGGAGCTGCCCGACGACAACGACCTGACCGACGACGCCGGCTGCCGCATCACCCCGGACGTGCTCGCCGCCAGGTACGGCGTGAAGGCGAACGACGGGGCCGACGACACCACCGGGCTGCAGAGGGCCGTCGACGACGTCAAGGCCAACTGCTCGCCGAACGCCAACTTCAACCGGCTCTCGCTGATCTCCCTGCCGGCCGGCCGGATCGACGTCTCCCGGCAGATCTACGTCGACGCCGACTACCTGGTCCTGCGCGGCCAGGGCTCCGGCGACGGCGGCACCCGGCTGGTGTTCCGGCCGGACGTCGACACCCGCTACGACACCCTGGTCAACGGCCGCTGGGACCAGGACGGCATGAAGGCCGGCAGCGGCAGCGACATCGGCACCGGCGGCTGGATCTGGCCGGGCCGCGGCATGTTCCGGGTGCAGACCCGGGACATCGCGGACCGCTACCGGGACGACTGGGCGGCGGCCGCGGCCAACCGCAAGGACATCTTCGAGGGCAGCGTCAACCAGCACTGGGCCTCCGGCATCAAGGTGGCCGCCCGGGCCGACGACCCCGGCTACGCGGCCCGCCAGGGCCAGGACACCGTCCAACTGGACCCCAAGGCCGACATGAAGAAGTTCTCCCTGGGCGGCTACGTCTGGGTGGGCGCGGCCAACAGCGTCAAGTTCTACGAGCAGCAGGGCGTCTCCGACCGCGGTCAGATGGACAACCTGCACATGCGCCAGCAGATGTTCCGGGTCACCGGCTTCGACGGCACCGCGAAGACCGTCACCCTGGACCGCCCGGTGGAGTGGGACGTGCCGGTGGACTCCACCTCGGACGGCTCCCCCGCGCTGGGCGACAAGCCGTACGCCAGCAAGGTCACCCCGCTGAAGGTGGTCGAGGGCGTCGGCTTCGAGGACTTCGCCTTCACCCAGGACATGAGCGGCCTGCCCAAGCTGGGCGGCGGCACGTACGACCTGACCCCCGCCCAGGCCGTGCACAACTACGGCAACATGGCGCCCGAGTACGCGATGCACGGCATCGTCTTCAAGTGGGCCGCCAACGACTGGGCGCGCGGGCTGAAGGCCGAGATGACCGGCTCGCACCCGATCGTCACCGAGGACGCCCGCAACCTGCAGATCGAGCGCAACAGCTTCGACGGCGCCTGGAACAAGGGCAAGGGCGGCAACGGCTACCTGCGCGGCAGCCGCGTCTGGGACTCGCTGTACGCCTACAACCTCAGCCGCAACCTGCGCCACTTCACCTTCCAGTGGTCGGCCAGCGGCAACGTCGCCTTCCGCAACGACCTCGACTCGGACCTGAACCTGCACGGCGGTTGGGAGCACGACAACCTCTTCGAGCAGAACACCCTGCGGGTCCCGTACGAGCACCGCTCCGGCAACTGCAAGACCAACTGCGGCGGCGAGGGCGGCGAGGTCGACGAGGGAACCTGGTACCCGGTCTGGTGGGCGGCCGGCCCCAAGGCGGTCAAGTGGTCCGGTTCCTCGGGCCCGCAGAACGTCTTCTACAACAACACGATGGTCAAGCAGGCGACACCGGGCGGCCCGTTCGAGCCGTACGCGCCGTACGGCAGCCAGACCGGCACCGCCTACCAGTTCGGCTCCGCCGACGGCGCCCCCGGCCGGTTCCAGCCGCTGACCCAGGGCGGCCAGAACATCCCCGACTGGACCGGCCGGGAGACCTTCGACTACACCGGCCAGGGCGTGGTGCCGGTCGACCTGGGCAAGCGCCCCTCGCTCTTCCTCGCCGACACCGGCGGTCTGGAGCCGCGCAGCGCCAACGAGCGCAAGGTCGCCACCTGGAACATGCAGGGCGCGAACACCGCCGACGCGAACGGCAACAAGTACGCCAACGACCTGCCCCAGCTGTTCGGGCGCGGCAGCCGGCAGGGCGGTGCCGACATCATCTCGCTGCAGGAGGCCGGCGCCCCGCCCGGCGGTGCCACCTTCCAGCAGAACATCGACACCCCCAACATCCACTACTGGACGAACGACGGCCTCCACACCATCCCGGTCCAGGAGTACCGGATGGGAACCGCGAGCCGCCCGACGGGCTGGCTGTACTGGCTGCGCACGGACACCGGCAACGGGGAGTACGGCCGGGTCAACCTGGCCGTCTTCAGCCGCACCCGGGTCGACCGGAACAACGTGTACGTCGCCCGGGAAGGCATCATCACCGACGGCAACGACTCCCGGCCCGCGCTCGGCATCAACGTCGACGGCGTCGTGTACTTCACGGTGCACGGCTGGTCGGGCAGCGGCAACGACGACCCGATGCTGCTGCGCAACATCCAGGACCAGATGTCCCAGGCGCACCTGCCCTGGATCGCCCTGGGCGACTACAACCGCGCCCCGGACAGCCTGCGCGCGGCGATCGGCGCCGATCTCTCCGTCCACGCCCAGGACCGGCCCACGCACCCGACGGACCGGATCGGCAGCGGCACTCCGCGGGTCCTGGACTACGCCGTCGCGCCCAACAACAGCCCCCAGCAGCCCCGCGTCGTCGACATCGAGCGGGCCAACATCAACACGTCGGACCACTACCCCGTCGTGTACACCCTCGACAACCTGCCGGCCCGGCCGTCGGTCACCCCGTCGGCGACGCCGAGCCTGTCGAGGCACGTCGTGCTGCGCAGCGCCACCAGTACCAACGTGGCCTCCCCGACCCGCACCAGCCATGTGGTCAGCGACCAGCCGGTGAACCGGGCCAACATCGCGACGCAGGTGTACACGGTCGAGCCCGACCCGGAGTACACCGGCTACTACCGCCTGGTCAACAACAGCGCGCCCTACTTCGGCCACTACCTCGGCCAGGAGGGCGGCGCCCGCGACGCCCGGACGGTGGTGTGGCCGAACGCGGCCCTGGACCAGCTCTGGGCGCCGGTCGATCAGGGCGACGGCACCTGGACCCTGCAGAACTACGTCACCCGGCAGTTCCTCACCGCGATGACTCAGGGGCAGGCGCTGGCGGGCCGCGACTACAACGGCTCGCCCGACCAGCGCTGGTTCCTCCAGGACCCGCGGGAGGCCGCGGACGTCAACGAGATCGTCTCGCGGGAGAGCGGGACCGGGGCCTCCGCGCTCTCGGTCGACGACCACGCGCCGGCGCCCCGCCCGGTGGTCCTGTCCCCGAACGCGCACCTGGGCACCCAGCAGTTCGGCATCGTCTCCGCGGGGCGGAGCGGCTCGGACAACTGCTTCTACCTGATCAACCAGGGGCAGTACGTGAACTCGACGGCGACCAGCCCGGGGAACCCGTCGAACGGCGGCGCCGTCACCATGGGCGGATTCCGTCCCAACGACGACGGCTACCTGTGGTGCGCCACACCCGACGGCGCGAACGGCACGCTCCTGACCAACCACACGACGCCCGAGGAGCACCTGAACCTCGGCGACGGCGTGTTCAACCACACGACGACGGTCACCGTCCCCACCTCGGGTGCCGCCTGGCTCCACTGGCTCTTCCGGACGGCGACCCAGTGACCCGCCCCCTCCGGTGAGCCCCGGCGGCCGGTCGATCCGAGGATCGACCGGCGGCCCCCCCGGAGGTGAAGCGCGGCCCCGGGGGACCCCCCCCCCACCACGCCTAGATGAAACCCAA